>CAYZGY010000009.1:19643-27524 GCA_964478085.1 uncultured Planctomycetia bacterium | reverse complement strand
AAACCCGTGTAGATGTCGTCGTCGCGCAGCGCGTCAATCGCGCCGCCGTCGTCGCCCATCGGCAGCTCGGTCCAATTCGACGGATCGTCAAACTCGGGATTCCGCTCGAACGGACGATTCGGATCGCTGAGCAACACGCTGTGCGGATGCGCGAGGTGCGCGGAAATGTACTGACCGGCACGACAGATCTGGTAGAGGAGCGTGACCGAAGCGACGCCGTGCGGATCGGTGACCTTGCACGTGACAGGAATGTCGTCGTTCGCCAGGGGCTGCCGTGGCAAGTGATCGACCTGGCGAATCTGCGGAGGCGCGTCCTCGGTGTAGATGCTGTTACGCTCGTTCGGCGACGGCTCGCCGAAGATCTCTACGTCGCTTCCCGGAAAGAGAATCGACGCGTCGAGCGAGAAATCGCTCGAGCCGATCGTCGCGTTAAAACCCTGAACCGCGATGATGTTGTCGCCGGGGTTGAGGAATGTCGAAGGACGAGGCAAATCGAACTCCTCCCACGACGCCTCGTGATTGTTCCCGAAGTCATCGTAGGCAAGGGCACCGCCAGGTACGGAAACCCGCCCGTACTCCGTTCCGTTGATCCAGACGATTGCGCCATCGTCTGCGTAGACACGCAGCTTCAGGTTGTTCGGAATCTCGTCCGGATCGTCGACGTGAAAAACACGCCTCATGAACACGGTCGAGTAGTTGTTGCGCATGTCGCCGAGCTCGGTGTTGTCGTCGCCGTCACCGTAGCCGACGCTCGTCTGTCCCGTGTCCCAGGTGCCGTCCTCGACAAAGCCCGGCTCACGCCAAGCGCCACGCGGGTTGGAGGCCTCGGACGTGCCCTTGCGATAACTCCAGTCATCCTCCTGAGGCGCAAGGAGAACGATCGGATCGACCGCCTCGGACTCTTCCACTCCCGACGCGCGCCAACTTCCGCCGAGGTTATTGTCGAGACCGGGATGGAGAAGCTCCATCGAGCTTCCCGATCCTCCGGAACCGATCGGCCACGGAAAGCCGACCTGATAGTTGACCTCGTCGAGCTCTGTTCCGTTCGCAGCGCGAAGCGTAACCCGCTCTCCGACATTGTCGAAGCGACCGTCGAAGGGGCCGAAGTCCGGCGCGAAGCCGAACGCCGCTTCGAAGTCGGCCGTGTCTTCGGCGACGACGACGTAACCGCGCGCCGGCAGCGTCGCGCCATCGGGGAACTGAAACGTGATTCCGTTCGAAAAGAAGCAACCCGAGAGGTCGAAGTCGGCGTCGCTCGGATTGTGGAGCTCGACGAACTCTTCGAGCCTCGTGCGATCCGGAGGGTCGAGGTAGATCTCGTTGATCACCACCTCTTGCCCGTTCAGTACGGACGACAAGAAGGAAGGTAGAATCGCGAGAATGAAGAAGCAGTCACGAACGATTCGTGAGAAGAGACAAAGACCCGTGCGGCGCATCGATTTCAACCCGTCGTTGGCTCGGAGTGGTTAGCGCAGCGTTGACTCGCGCTTCCGGACTCCAGTGAAGAGGCGATTGTCCCGCACGGCACCGTCTTCTTCAACAACGGTCAGCGACTTGTTCGCGACACGTTGGGAGAAAGATCAGAGTTTCTGCAGCTTCGACTCGAATTCGACGACCTTCGGCGGCTTCTTGCCCTTCTTCGCGCCGATTTCGTGCCCTTCCTCGCGAAGGCGGTCGGCTCGGCCGTCGGATCCACCAGGAATCTTCTCATTGAGCGAGCCGTCGTCCGCGACGACGCGCCAGTAAGGGGTGACGCGTTTCTTACCTTCTTCTCGAACCTCCTCCGCCGCCTCGGCGGTAATGCGGATGAAGATCCCGGTGCAAAGCGGACAGGTCATGTCGGCGCCCTGCTCTTCCGCGAGGAGGTCCAGGATCTGTGAGCGCGTCACGAGCTTCCCTTTTCGCACGGTTCGAATCACACGATCGATGTCTCGTGGAGCCGATACGAGAAGTTGCCCCTTTCGGTGAGCTCGAGCCGCTGTGCGGCGCGCTCGAGGCGCAAACGTCGAACGTGCTCCTTCACCGACTCCCCGACCATTTCCTCGAAAGATCCGATGGAAGTGGTACGGAGAGAAGAACGCTACGGCGGCCAGCGCCTCGAGCGAGAGGTCCTCGTCGAGGTGTTGCTGGATGTGAACGAGCACCTTCAATATGCGCTCACGGTAGTCGTCTTGCGTCGTCGGTCTCATGCGAACGATCCTACGCAAGCCGCGAGGAGCGCGCTTGACGGCTCTTGCTCTTTTGAGGAATCCGCACAAGAGCCGGTCGGCGAGGCGCTTCGGATTTCGAGTTCTGGCTTCTGGAAGGGTAGCCACCCCCTTGCACGAAGCGGCATCATCCGTGTAAGCTTCGCCTCCTTTCCCCGCCTGACGATTCCCGAACCTGCGACCTTCGATGCGAGATCTCGAGGACACGAACAACCCGAGCGTCGAGCCCATGCTCGACGTGGCCGATAACACGACGCCCACCGAACGCTTCTTCGTGGCCGAGAGCACGATCCACGGCCGAGGACTCTTCGCCGCGTGCTGGATCCCGCCGCACACGCTCCTCGGACGCTACGAAGGCCCCACAACGGAAGAAGACGGCGACTACGTCCTCTGGGTCAAGGACGACGAGGGTGAGTGGTTCGGCATCGACGGCGAGAACGAGCTACGCTTCGTCAACCACGCTGACGATCCCAACGCGAATTTCGAAGGCGACGAGCTCTGGACCCTCCGAGGCATCGCGCGTGGGGAAGAGATCACGCACCACTACGGGGACGAGTTCGAGGCCTGAGCGTTCTCAGCGCTTTCGCAATGGCGTCCCCAACTCGCGGTGGAAACCGTCGGGCCGTCGTGAGTCAGGCACGGCATCCGCGGTGCGCTTCTTCCACTCGGCGAGTGCTGCACGCAGCTCGGTGAGTACTTCCGCGTGCGCCGGATCATTCGCGAGATTTCGAAGCGAGTGGGGATCCTTTTCGACGTCGAAGAGCTGCTCGGCCGGCCGCGGCATGACGAAGCAGCCCCGCTGCTCGGGCGGCAGCTTTCCGGCGTCGCGCAGCTTTTTCATCACCTTGTAGGTCGGGCTGCGCACCGCGTCCGCGGGTGGCGTTCCCGCGAGATCGGGATAGGCGTTCCAGATGTAGCGAAACTTCGTCGAACGCACGGATCGCTCGTGTGCGGTGTAGTCGTGCCAATTGTGTTCGGAGAAGGCGTACTTGCGCGTCGTCTCTTTCGGATCATCCAGGATCGACGCGAAGCTCCGCCCCTGGAACGTCTCCGACTTCGGAAGTCCCGCGAGCTCGAGCATGGTCGGGGCGATGTCGACGCTCGAGACGATGCTGCCCGTCGTCGTGCCCGCCTTCACACCTCGCGGGAAACGAACGATGAACGGCGTGCGTACGCCCGAGTCGAAGACGGTCGTCTTGCAGCGCGGGAACGGTCGTCCGTTATCCGAAAGAAAGAGAACGAAAGTTTCCTCCGCGACTCCCTGCGACTCGAGTTCCGCGAGTACTTGACCGATGAATCCGTCCATGCGAGCGATCTCATCGTAATAAAGCGCGAGATCCTCTCGCGTCTCGAGAACATCGGGGAGGTACGGCGGAACGCGGACATGAGCGGGATCGTGCGGATTCTCGATCGCCTTCTTCGAGTAACCGCGGTGCGGATCGAATGCGGCGAGCCACGCGAAGAATGGCTTGTCCTTCGGTCGCTCTCGGATCGCATCGACCCACTGCCCACAGCCGCTCGGCCCTCCGCGTCCGTAGACCTTGTCGACCTTCTTCTTCCTCGGCCCGCCGAGGTGCCACTTCCCCGCGGCGGTCGTGTAGTAGCCGGACGCTCGCAGAATCTCGAAGACGGTCACCTGCTTTTCGGGGAGGGGAAGGTGCAGCTCGCCCGCGCCGGTCGCGTGGGGATAGCGACCCGTCAGAATGCTGCAACGACTCGGACTGCACGAGCTGATCGTCAGGAAGACGCGATCGAAACGCATCCCGTCGCGCGCGAGCCGGTCGAGATTCGGCGTGCGAATCTTCGGATGGCCGTACGCACCGCAGTCGTCCCACGACATGTCGTCCGCCGTGATGACGACGAAATTGGGACGCACTCGCGCCTTCGTGCCGGCAGGAGTGGCCGTGATGGCCGCGTGCACGGTCTTCGCGAGGATCTTCGCCCCGGCCGCGTTCGGGTGGACGCCGTCGGGAATCAGCGCCGGATGCTCGCGCAGCGCCTCGTAGAGGTCGATGATCGCCGTCTTCTTCTCGCTCGCTACGGCGACGATCTTCGGGATCACCTCGCCCTTCACGACCTTCTCGTTGATGCCCCAACGATCGCGCACGACCGGAACCGGTTTGCAGAGGTAAATCTTCGGCTTCGACGCGAGCTTCGCGAACTCGTCGACCATCGCCGCGAGATCCGCGTGATACTCCGCCGCGTGCTTCCAGTTCTGCGGCTTCGAGTCGTTCGTACCGAGCTTGATGACGACGATACTCGGCGCGAACTCCTTCGCCGCGCGAAACGCCCCGAGCTTCCAGTACGGCCGATCCCCCTTTTTCAACAGCGTCGCACCACTGACACCAAAGTTGCGCACTTCGTAGCCATCGCCGAGGAGACCGCCGAGAACCTTGGGATAGTTGTTCTCGCGTCGCTGCCGCACGCCGGCGCCAAACGTGATGCTGTCACCGACACACGCGACACGGATCTTCTCCGCCGCCCTCGTGGGGCTCGAGAAACAAGCAGAGATCGTCGCCGTGAGCACGACAAGACCGACAACGAGGCGATAAGACGTCCGCATGAACTGGCTCCGGTTTTCCGAACTGTCTGCGTTCAGGGCTCGACGTAGCGAGCTTCGATCTGTCGACTGTAATCGTCGACGCGTTCCCGATCCAGCCGGCCCATCCAAACTTGCTCGAGATTGTCGGCAGCGGCGGCGAGTCCGATCTTCACGGCTTCGACGATATCGCAGCGCGCGTCGAACGCCTGCGCGATTCCTCCGGCCATCGCGTCCCCACAGCCGATGGAGTTCACTTCGCGGACGGCGGGTGGAGTGAACACGCGTGGTCCGTCGTCCGAGGTCGAGACGACCGTGTCGCGTGGCCCGTCACTGACGACGACGTGCGTCGCTCCGTCTCGATGGAGCTCACGGCACGCCTCGAGGATCTCTCCGACGCTGTCGAGATTTCGTCCGACGTGTGCCTCGAGCTCGAGACGATTCGGTTTGACGAGAAAAGGCTCGGCCTCGAGCGCGTATCGCAGGACATCGCCCGCGGCGTCGACGATGGACAAGGCGTCCGGAGCGCTCGGAGCATCCTTCAGCAGATCTCGAAAGAGCGTCGGCGGCGCGCCCTGCGGCAACGAACCCGCGAGGAGGATGATCTCGGCCGTCTTCGCCTCTTCGCGAAAACGTGCGCGGAACTCTTCGAGCTCGTCTTCGGTCACCGGTGGAGCGTTCTCGACCATCTCGGTCGCGCCGGGTCTGGACGCATCGATGATCGTCGTGCAGCTGCGGGTAGGACTCGAGCTCTCGACGAGAGAGCTCTGAAGGCCCTGCGCTTCGAGGTCTCGCCGAACACACTCGCCGTTCTCGCCACCGACGATCGAGACGACACGCACATCTGCGCCGAGCGAGTGCGCCGCGAGCGCGCTGTTGAACACCTTGCCACCGACAGAACGACATACCTCGCGCGCGCGATTGACGCGTGAACGCGCGAACTCGTCGAAGACGAAGATCTCCTGCCAGGCGGGCGAGAGGCCGGCCGCGAGGATCACAGAAGGTCCTCGAGGATCGTCGTCAGCTCCTCGTCGGTGAGCTCGCGAGGGTTGCCGCTCATGCTGTTGCCACGTGAGCTCGTGACGATCGCAGGAATCTGAGCACGCTCGACTCCGAGATCGGAGAGCCTCGGCGGGACGAAGACCTTTGCACAGAGCTCGTCGACGGCATCGATCGCAGCGTTGGCCGCCTCGCTCTCGTTCATTCCCGTACGTCCCGAGATCACCTCGCCGATGCGAGCCATGTCGCGACGACGCACGTCACGATTCGTCCGCATCGCGCAGGGAAGAAGTGCGGCGCAGGCGAGTCCGTGTGGAACTCGGTTGTGAACGCCGAGCGCTGCCGCGACACCGTGCGCCATGCCCAGGCCGGAGTTCGCGAGTGCGAGACCGGAAAGATAGGCGGCATGCGCCATGCGTGCGCGGGCCGGCTCGCTACGAGGATCTTGAAACGCCTCGACGCGCGGGGGGGCGCGGAGCGCGGCGCCTGGCGGCGCCGGCGCGGCCGGGGGCGCGCCCCCGGCGTGGGCGCGCGCACGCGGAACAGGCTTTGCGCGTCCCGATATGTAGCTCTCGATGAGCTGCGTGATCGCGTCCATGCCGGTCCACGCCGTCGTGTCGGGAGGGACGCTCAATCCGAACTGAGGATCGATCACGACCGCGTTCGCGACCATCGCATCGGAACGAAGGCTCTTCTTGAAGGTCGGGTCGTACGACGAGACGACCGAGTTCTTCGTCGCTTCGCTTCCGGTCCCGCCCGTCGTCGGCACGGCGACGAAGGGAAGGGGTTCGGTCGTCAGTTGACGACCCGTGCCGACGCCTTCGAGGTAGTCGACGACCGTCTCGCCACCATCGACCGCGAGAGCCGCGATCGCCTTGCCGAGATCCACGGCCGAGCCACCACCGATCGCGACGACAACGTCTCCCGATCGCGCGCCCGACTCTCGAAGAAATCGCGTGGCCGCGTCGACATCCGCAACTTCGGGCTCGCGCGAGATGCTTCCCGCGTCGATGACCTCGAGCCCCGCCTCGCGCATGGACTCCTCGATCTCGGCCTTCACGCCGAGTCGCTCGAGAGTGCGCGATCCCCAAACGACGAACGCACGAGCCCCGAGCAGCCGCGCGATCGTCCCGATCTCGAGACGTGATCTCGAGCCGAAGACGACCTTCGAGGGTGCGAGGAAGGTGTACTCCATGTCGACTCTCGCTCAGAGCTTCACGAGGATGCGCCCGTCGTCCTCGAAGCGAACGTCGTAGGTGCCGAGCTTCGCGCCCGGGTGCGACGGCGAATCACCGGTACGCACGTTGAACTGCCAACGATGGAGCGGGCACGTGACGACGTCCTCGGCGAGCTGACCCGTTGCGAGCGGCGCTGCCTTGTGCGGACAGAGGTTATCGACGACGCAGACATCGTCGCCGACCGAGAAAACCGCGAGCCAACGATTGTTGATCTGGACCTGCATGCGTCCTGCGGTCGCGAGCTCCGTGCGTGTGCCGATCGCGACCCATTCGCTGGAGGAGCCCGCACTCTCCGAGGTACCCTCCTGAGCTGCAGGTGCCGTGGGTGCCGTGGGTGCCGCGGGTGCCGCGGGTGCCGCGGGTGCCGTGGGTGCCGTGGGTGCCGCGGGTGCCGTGGGTGCCGCGGGTGCCGCTGCTGCCGCTGCTGCCTCGGCGCATTTACCGCGGCCTTCAACCGACTTCGCCTCGGCAAGCCGTTCGAAACCTTCGAGGCCCATATCGAGAATGACGTCGATCGCGTCGACGACGCGCGTCAGGCCCGCGCACGGATACGAACAGAGGATCGCGTCGATCACCTCGTCCGGCGTCGCCCCCTCCGCAAGAGCCCGGCGTACGTACTGCTGAAGGCCGCGCGGCGAAAGGTTGATCACCTTCGTCACGATCGAGATCAAGAACCGAGTCTTCGGCGCGAGATGCTGCCCCGACTCCTTGAAGAACTGAAGCAGATGCGAGATCGCCTCGGGCCGCACCTCCTGCAGGTACGAAAGCCCCTTCGACTTACCTTTCTCTTTACCCATCGCGCGAGATCTGTGCTGAACCCTGATTCCAAAAACGAAAAAGCCGCGCCTCCGGGAGCATTCCTCCCAAAGGCGCGGCCTTATCTTATTCGACTCACCGC
>CAYZGY010000009.1:0-19543 GCA_964478085.1 uncultured Planctomycetia bacterium | reverse complement strand
TAAACCGTGTCAGCTAAACCGTGTCAGCTAAACCGTGTCAGCTAAACCGTGTCAGCTAAACCGTGTCAGTTCTTCCCGCCGTGCTGGTTGGGGTGAATCGATCGCAAAGCGATCGAGAGGGGCCTTCCCGAAAGGCCCCTTACTGATTAGTGACATCCGGCAAGTTCGTGAAGCCGATCAGCAGCTCCAGAAGCGTGGACGACTCCGTGTCCCATGCGCGGACACTCTGAAAACCGGTAGCGGCGCCGACCACCTCGAGGAACGTCAGGTCGACGAGAGCCTCACCCGTGATCTCCGAGAACTGTTCACGCGATCCGCTGATCACGACGACGTCGTTCTGGTACGAGATCGTGATGAGCTCGTCGCGGCCCTTATCGAAGAGGAGACGTTGGCTGACGTTTCGGAGGTCGTTGGCGGCCGGCGTGAACTCCGGCTCCGATCCACCACCGGGAATGATCCCACCGGCGCCGTCGAGGACTCGACGGTCGGTGACGAGACTGACCGAAGGAACCGCGGTACGAAGGCTGTTCGTGGCCAAGTTGACCTGGTAGTTCCACGCGAGGATCGTGTTCGTACGCTCCTCTAGGATCAAGATCTCGTTACGACTCGGGTGGTTCCACGCATGCGTCATCTCGAAGGGACCGATCGGTGTCAGAAGCGCCGCGGTGACGGCCGAGGGCGGCGCAGCGACCGTGGCCGTACCGTTGTTCGATTCCGGGTTGACCGTAAAGCGCAGGAACATCGACTGGACCGTGTCGTAGACGAGCGCCGAGTGCGAGTTCGGAATGCGAACCGGCTGGAACGAGTCGATGTCGAGAAAGAGACCCTGCGTCACGTCGAGGATCTCGTCGAAGGTCAAGACGGGATCAGGACGGGTACCGAGCGGGGCGTTCTGCGGGAGGAGCGTGCCCCGCAGCATGCCGTAGAGGCGGTTCGAAGCCGGGCTGCCATCGGGATCCGCGAGATCGAAGTCGACGGCCTCTTGAATCTCGTTGACGCGCAGCAAGTGAACTTCGCGGAAGATCTCCTGGAAGAAGAGCATGATGCGACCGTCAGCCAGCTCGACCATGCGCGTGATACGCGGAATCGACTCGGTCTGCAGCTGCGTACGCATGTCGACGCCGCTGAGGACGAGGCTGAGGACGAGGCCGTTGCCGCGGCCGAAGTTCGGGTGGTTCTCGTCGCGGACCGGAGTCTGGCGGTAGTCCTCCTCGTGCTTGAAAGCGACGAGGCTACGGGACTGTTCCTCGAAAGCGAGCATCCAACCACTCTGCAGAAGGAGCGGCGGGACATCGGTCGAGATAACCGGCTGAACCGCGCCCGCGGCCGCGAGCTCTTCCTCGAGCCCGATGCGGTTGTAGTGCAGCCGCACTTCCGAACGCGTCCCGGCCGCACAGTTGGTGCAGAGATCGACGCTGCAGAACGCGCCGTTACGCGTCTCGAAGAGCGTGAGCAGGAAGTTGGCGATGCGCCGGAGAGGCAACCCCTCGGCAGGAAGCTGCGTGAGAGCGGAGTCACGCTCGTTCGGCAGGATCGCGCGGAGCAGATCGAGCTTCGTCGAGATCGGACGCACACCACCCTGACTGACCTGGGCGGCACCGAACGAAGACGCGGAGATCGTCCCCTTGTCCGTCTTGGTGTCACAGCCCGTGGACAGAACGGACAAGGCGATCAAAGAAATCGCCACGACCGGCAATCCGCGAGGGATGCCATGCACACTACGGAGAATCTTTCCGAGGGTACCCATTCGACTTACCTTTCACTTTGCGTTTCATCTCTTCGCCGTTCCCCCACGTCGTTTCCGAAATCACCCGACATGCCGATGCGCGGACGGAATCAACCATTCCTCATGGCTAAAACCGCGACTCTTGACGAGCCCGACCAACACCATTCCGTCCAAACACCGACACGCCATTTCAGGCAGAACTGAACTTCTAAACGCCGTTCCTCGGTACGCTTCAGCATTCGGATTTGTCGAATGCAAACCGATTTACGACTCGAGACCCGAGGCCGAGATCTTGATCTCAATACCTACGGAGAAGGACAGTTAGGAACCGAAATCGAGGGAAGGATGGTCTGAATTGTACGGCCCGGCTTTGTGGAATTTCAACCTTTTTCCCCCCTCCCTGAGGCTATGGAAGGGCTGAAGAAGGAAGGTGTTCGGCTCACAAAGAACGGTGCCTCAGAGAGAGGGCGCCGATGGCGAGAAAGGTGACGGCGAAGGCGACCGCGTAGAGCCCCGCACGAGTGACGAACACGGCGTCCGGAACGACTTCTGGGGTGTAGGCGAGGTCGCCGACCCAGAAGATCTGGAAGTCGGGGACGAAGCTCCAAAGCCCCCCTCCCGCGTCCGCCGGATACGTCTCGGTCCCCGCGGCGGTTTCCGCGACATTCGACGAGCCGCCGCGCCAGAGACCGAGCAGGAACAGGGCAGCAGTCGCGCAGAAGGTCGCGCCTTTGCCGACCCAGACACTCGAACAAACCGCGAACGCGGCGAAGATCGTCGTCGCGAAGAAGCTCAGCACGATCCCGTGGAGAAGGAGCGGATCGAACGTCACCGGAGCATCGCCGACCTCGCAATCCGGCCCGAAGACCGCGACGAAGATGAGCGCGACAGTGAAGATCGGCACGCACCAGAGAACGAGGCCGCCCGCAAAGCTGCGACCGGATCGATACGCGCGAACGATCGCGACGAGACCCGCAAGGACGAACCCGCCGATGCCACCGATCAGGATCGGCAGGTCGACCGCCCCCCCACCGTGATCGTGCCCGTGCCCGCCTCGACCCGAGTCTCCATGCGACGCGTGATCGTGACCAAGGTCGGCCGCGGCACGCGCTGCAAAGAGGAGCGCAACGCCGAAAACGAAGACGACGACCGCCACCGCGAGCACCACACCGGCGAACTTCGCGAAGACGAAGAGATCGCGCGAGATCGGCTTCGCCAAGAGGGTGAGCGTCGTACGATCGTCGATCTCCCGGCGAACGACGTTTCCGGCGGCGAGACACGTGAGCACGAACCCCGAGAGAAGCAGTGTCGACAAGCCGAAGTCCTTGAGTAGCTGCGTCTCGTCGCCGATCGTCAGGAGAGCGAGCGCCGGCGAAGCCGCGAAGGAGGCGAGCGTCACGACGAAGACGACCGCGAAGGCGGGCTGTCGGACGACCTCGAAAAACGTGTTACGTGCGACCGCGAAGAAAGCGGGTCCGATACGGCTCATCGCTCCCCTCCGATCTCGGCGTCCCGAGGTCCGAGCGAGTCGAGCCCCGGCAGGAAGAGAAAGAGCCCACGCGGATCCGACTCGTCTCGCGGCTCGCGAAGCCCGAAATCTGCGGGGGTGCGTTCGTCCGTGCCCCGAAACGCCGCGGGCGCGATCGTGCGGACGCGTTCGGCGAGCGGCTGCGTCTCGGCGTCGCGCGAGAGGAGCTCATCCCAGTGACGCGCGGTCGCGTCGATGCACTCTTCGACCTCGGGCAGCGTCGAGCTCGGATTCTCGCGGTTCCAATCCGCGCGAAACGCGGTCGCGATGCGGTGGATCCCCGCGGCGAGGTCTCGCTGACCCGCGATCGCGAATCCGAGCACTCCTCGCACGAGCTGACCGAGACGCTCGGCGGCCTCAGCGCGCGTCGTCGACTCGAGGTCTTCGGAACGAATCACCTGCAACGAGAGAAACCGCTCGAGCGAGATATGATCTTCGGGCGCACCACCCTGTGCCGCGACGCTCTCCCGCCACAGGCGCTCGGCCTCTTGCGGACGGTTCCAAATCACGTAGAAGAGCGCCAGCCGACGCCGCAATTGGGCGCGCGCAGCGGCAATCTCGCTCAGAATCACCTCGTCGTCCGCGTATCGTTCAGCCTCGTCGTCGAGCGCGCGTGAAACGGCGTTTCGGAAGCGAAGATCGGGCACACAGGCGAACGCGTCACGAACGGGCGAGCGAATCATGCGACCGTGATCGAGGAGATTGTCGAGACTGGCGACCACGTAACGTCCGAGGAGGAATCGGTCCCATCGCTCGGTCGGTCGCTCGGGCTGCTCGAGCCCGGCAGCGGCCCAGTAGAGCCCGTGTGTGCTCGCGACGCGCAGGTCGAAGTCGCTCGCATTCGCATCGGGCACCTCGCCCGCGAGGTACTGCTGGGCGAGTCGATCGAGAAACCTCGTGTCGATGCGCCAATCGTCGAGAAGTCGCCTCGCGGCTGCTCGACGCTCTGCCGGAGGCAAGCTCGCGTCGATCTCGAACTCCTTCGCGAACGCGAAGCGATAGAGGAGTCGCGCGTCGTCGCGAAAGCCGTCGACCTTGAAGAAGTAGAACCACGAGAGGTCACGGTAGATTCCCGCGGACGCGGGGTTGTAGTCGAGGCCCGGACCTCGCAAGAGCCGAATTCCTTCGACAACCCACGGATAACGCTCTCGCGGCGGCATGCTTCCCGCGATGTTGAAGGATAGGTTCCAGGCTTGGAACGACCACACGCTCGGGAGCCGCGGTTGCAGCTCGGCGATGGCCGCAGCGAGGGAGGCGGACTCGAAGAACTGCCCTTGACGCCTGAGCGCGCTCGAACGCAACCAGAGCACGTTGACGGCGACGGGACGAAAGAAACCCGACGCAGGACTGAGCACACCAGCGAGCGCGGAGCTCGACCCACCGACTCCTTCGCCAGGCACACCGCCGCCGGGCGGAACCAGCTCGGCACGCTCTTCGACCAGCCCCCCACGCAGAAACGCAGCCGCCACGAGAGAAGCGACGAGGACGATACTCAACACGGTGTCTCGGCGAGTCCAGCTCATCACGCGCTCCCGATCTCCCGTCGTCGCCAGAAGAAGCACGTGACGCCGAAGACGAAAGCCGCTCGCAAAAGGAGCGAGCCGCCGAATCGCCAGGAGACGTCTCCGATCGAAAACGAGCGAGACTCGACAACGTGCGTCAACGGATCGTCGCGGCGGAAATTCGGCAGCACGGCGAGGACTCCGCCGAGCGTGTCGACGAAAGTGTCGATCCACGCGTCGTCGTGATCGTGCCCGTGATCGTGACGCGCGTGCGAACGCGCGCCGGAAGAATGCCCTCGGGAAGAATTGTCGTCGCGGGGAGAGCTCATCTCCGATCGAAACGCGTCGAGCGAATCGGAAAGGAACGGCGAGACGAGACCGGTGACGTAGACGAACGACGCGACGAGCGCCGCGGTCGGCAGACTGAAGAGCGCCGCGCCGAGAAGTCCGATCGTGCCGAGAAAGACGAACTGAACGAGAAGAAGGGCGAGAGCGACGATCAGGGTCGTCACGAACGAGCCGTACGCGGCGTAGAGCTCGAGTCCGACGGGCGACGTCACGAGTCGAATGTTCGAGAGCTCCTCGTGCGCGTTCGTTGCCACGAGGACGAGGCGTCCTCCCTCGGCCCACGAGCTCGGCACCTCGACCTCGAAGACGGAACCGACGCGAGCCTTCGTCCGAATCGGCGCCGTCCCGGCCGGCGCCGCCGGGCTGCTCCAATCGCACTCGACCTCGAGGATCGAGCCGCGCGGAATCGCGTCTTGGCGTCCTCGCAGAACGAGGGTCTCGTCCGTGCCCGACGTCGTGTCGAGATTCGAGAACGAGATCGTCAGACTCTCCCCCGGTCCCAGTGCGCGATTCTCGATCTCGTCGACCGCGACGGGACGTCGAATGGTGAAGAATCTCGACTCGACCACCGAGCGGGCCCCTTCCTCGGCGCTCGAGGAAGCCCAGACGATCTGTCCGACGCAGATCGACGCGACGACCCCGAGCAGGACGACATCCAGAATCAGGATCCCGAGCAGCTTGCCGAGGAGAATCTGCGAACGCCGGATCGGCCGACTGACGACGAGGTGAATCTGCCGTCCCTCGATCTCGCGTCCGAGCGATCCCGACGCGATGACGAGAGTCGCGATTCCGATAATCACGACGGGGAGGGCCAATCCGTACTGCACCAGGAGTCGCAACCGTGGCAACAGATCGAGCTCCGCGGCGCTCCTGGGAGCGAACCAGGCGCACAGGCAGAGGATCCCCAAATAGAAGGGAAACCCACGGTTGCGTCGAATGTCGGTGAGCAGGTGGACGCAGACGGCCCAGACGGCCTTCACGCGGCGAACCTCCGTGCGTGGGATATCGAAAGCGAACTACGCATTCGGGAAGTATATCGGCGAGTTCCGGCAGCGGCGAGAGGGCGAACAGCAGGCTTCCACCCGAGCGGTCGGGCAGACAACGGGGTAGATGCCCGCAGGCGAATGATGGATCATAGCTCTGTTGATATTGGGTTGTCCGTCGACGGCTTCTACCGATCGCGTAGCTGGTCTCATGTCGATCGCCGCGTTTCGTATCTCAGCTTCGAAAGGTGCCTTCGCACCGATGCTCTCGCGCGCAAATTTCTCGTTCTCGTGGTCGACGTGTGCCACGCGATTGGTCGCTGCTGCCCTGGCAGCTGTCCTCATCCCAGCTCCTGCGAGCCTGCTCGCGGATGCGAACTTGACCATCGAGGCCAGTAACCTTCCCGGCGATCGGGTCGGGTCGCTGCGCATCATGATGGACAACGAGGAGCGCGTCTACGGAGTCCAACTGTCGCTGACCTGTGATGAGAGCGTCTTGCGTTTGCTTTCGCTCGATCTCTCGCTCGGTGTCGCCGACGGAGCCGAGTTCTCGGATGGTGTCGCGTCGGACGACGGCGGCGCGATCAGCTGGGGCATCGTGCTCGACGTTTCCGCCCCCTTCGACCCTTCGTCGTACATCCCACCCGGAGAGCGCCGGATCCTGGCCGAGCTCGAGGTCGAGGCGATGGCGCATCCCGAAGACAGATCGACTCTGGTCCGATTCGAGGACAACCCGCCGAACGCGGCCACGCCTGTCTCGATCAACAAAGTGGTCCGTCAGCAGGGCATCGCCGTTCCGCTCAACACCTACGACGGAGAGGTCACGGTGCTCGCCACCGTCGAGCCGACGTTTCTGCGCGGTGATGCGAACAACGATCTGAACTTCGATCTATCCGACGGCGTCTTCACGCTGAACTTCCTCTTCACCGCGGGCACGGACCCCCAGTGCTTGGACGCCGCCGACGCCAATGACAACGGGCAGCTCGACCTCTCCGACGCCGTCTACTCGTTCAATAACCTATTTACGGGTGGACCCCCGCCGCCCGAGCCCCATGCTAACGTCGGTCCGGATCCCACAGCCGACGGGCTGGATTGCCAGAACGCGGCTGCGGGTTAGCCGCGTCGCGACGACTCGTCGCGTGACCCGATCGTCGACTCCATGACCCGCCCCCTCAACGTCTGCGTCTTCTGCGCCTCGAGCAACGGCGCATCTGCCGAGTATCGTGAAGTGGCTCGCTACATGGGCGAGTGTCTCGCAAGGCGGAGCTGGCCGCTCGTCTACGGCGGTGGATCGGTCGGGTTGATGGGCGAGGCCGCTCGCTCGGTGCACGCGCACGGGGGTCAAGTCATCGGCGTGATTCCCGATCGCCTGCGCAAGCTCGAGGTCTGCTACGAGGGTTGCGACGAGCTCATCGTCACGCCCGACATGGCCGAGCGAAAGACGATCATGATCGATCGTTCGGATGTCTTCGTCTGCCTCCCGGGGTCCTTCGGAACGATGGACGAGCTCTTCGAGGTCTTGACGCTGGCGATCCTCGGATACCACTCGAAGCCGACTTTGCTCGTCGATGTCGACGGGTTCTACGCGCCGCTCGTCTCCTACTTCGAGCGCTTCCGCGACGACAACCTCGCCCGTCCCGAGTATCTCGAGCACTACCTCCTCGTCCCCGACGTCGACGCGGCCATCGACTGGTTCGAAAGACACGCGAGCGAAAGCGAATAGCCGAGATGTTCTCTCGACTCGCCGAATGGCCCCTCCAATACGTCGGCGAGCTCGCTGGACTCGCCGCGGCTTTCGCGTGGGCGATCACGAGCTTGATCTTCATTCGTGTCGACGCTTCGGCCGGAGCGATCAACCTGTTCAAGAACAGCGCGAGCTTCGTCTTTCTCGTCGCGACAGTGCTTTTCTTGGCGCTGGACAACCATCTCCCGCTGGCAGAGCTCGCGATCTTCCACGTCGACGGGCGCGGGTGGTGGTACCTCTTCTTGAGCTCCGTGATCGGCCTGACGATCGGCGACACGTTCTACTTCCTGAGCCTCCAGAAGCTCGGACCGCGACGGTGCCTGATGGTCACGACGTTGTGTCCGCCGATGGGCGCCGGGCTCGGACTCCTGTTTCTCGACGAGCACCTCGGAGTGATCGCCTGGGTCGGCATCGTGCTGACGGTTCTGGGCGTTATCAGTGTGGTGCGGGAGCGAACGCCCGATGCCGATCGCACACACAACCTCTCGGGCAAGATCACCGTTGGTACGCTCTACGGCCTGGCGGGCGCCTTCGGAAACTCGCTCGGTGCTCTCTACTCGAAGGAGGTTCTCGTCTCCGATGAGTCGAACAATACGCTCAGCGCGCTCGAAGTGACGCTGCTCCGAATGTTCATCGCGATGGCCACGGGATTCGCGTGGTTCGCGGTTCGTGGTCGCGTGGGAGAGTTCTTCCGATCCGTGAAGAAGGACGCCGCGTGGAAGAAGATGCTCCCGGCGAGCTTTCTCGGCACCTACCTCGGTGTCTGGCTCTGCATCATCGCCTACGAACGCACGGCGCTCGGCATCGCGACGACGATGCACTCGACGAGCCCGATCTTCGTGCTTCCGCTCGCGTATCTCGTCCACAAGCAGAAGGTCTCATGGCGAGCTTTCGTCGGAGCGCTCGTCGCGATCGGAGGAATCGCGCTCCTCTTCGTGAAGTGAGCCCGCGATCATTCAGGGGACCGGCGATCAGAGGCGCCGGTGCGATCCGCGGCGCCTCAGAACGAAGCGGCTGAGATCGTCAGCCATCTCTTGTGCCGAATCGTACCGCATCGCGACGTTCTCTTCGGTCGCTTGACGGACGATCGCGTCGAGCCCCATCGGGATGTCCGGATGGACTCGACGAGCTCGCGGGACGCGACGCGTGATAATCGTACGCGCCAGGTTCTCCTCGCAGCATCCGGCGAAGGGATATCGCCCCGTCAGAAGTTGATGGAGAGTGAGTCCGAGAGCGTACACGTCTCCCGCAGGATCGAGGGGATCGGATCCGGGCAGCATCTGCTCCGGGCTACGATATCGAACCGTAGTACCCATCCAGCCGTCGAAACACTTGCCGCCCGAGTCGCGATCGATAGCAGAACCAAAATCGCAAAGCACGAAGCACCCATCGTCGCCGACGAGGATGTTCGCTGGTTCGATATCTCGATGAACGACTCCGACGTCGTGAAGCCGCGCGACGGCCTCGACGACGCCACAGAACTTCCGCGCGAGCTCGACGAAGAAGCTCTCTTCGTGCTTGTCCGCGGATTTGACCGACAGAGACGAAAGCGTATCACCCGACTCGAGCCGGGCGATCGTGAAGACGAATCCGCCGTCCCTCTCACAATCGATGACGGGAAGAATCGACGCGTGCTCGACTCGATTGGCGAGCTCCGCCTCGAGGCGGAACTGAGTCCGAAGCTCGTGGTAGGCCGCGAACTCGGGAGCGAGGAGCTTGAGCGCCCAGGACCTGCCCGTGCCGCGCTCGACAACCTCGTAGATCGAAGAATTCTCCCCGCGGAAGATCTCGCGGAGGAGCCGGAATCGTCCGATCTGGTCGCCGATGTCGGGTCGAGCGATCGTGGACGCTGCTGCCCGCGTCGCGGGAGCGAGGTCGTCCGTGGCGTGGGCACTGCCGGTGCCGCGTCGAATCGGTTGATAACCGCTGTCGAAGTCTTCGATGCGCATATCCGAAACCTGAAGTTATTCCCCCGTTGTGCATCTCGGAGGATGGAACGGGCCGGCTGTAGGCTTTCGTTACGTGCCCGCCTTTTCGGAACGCCCGTTACCGGTCAATCGATCACTTCGAGAGTCGGAACTCGATACGTCTTGCCCCGTATTTCGAACTCCTCGGTCGGCCAGTCGAGAGCCGGCGTCAGAACCTGCGATTCCTTGCCCGTGACCAGCAGCGTCTCCGCATGCTGCGCGCCGCCGAACGAGGGGGGAAACGCGAGAATCGACCCCACGGTGCCGACAGCCTCAGGATTCTATCGAAGTGCGCAGAGACGATTGGATGCGAGGATCGGACCTCCTTGAACATCGTGCTGCCATTCGTCGCCCTGCCCGGCGGCAGCATAGGCCTTCTCGTTCGCCGAGACGATGTCACGAAACGGAACGCCCACTCTCGTGGCTGCCCGCATCTCCGCGAGGACTCTTCCACTGACTCGATAGTTCGCGAGAAATTCCTCGCTCGGCTCGCCGAAGAAGACCTGCCGGCTCATCCGAACGTGGAGCCCCCACCGCTCGACGCAGACGTCGAGATTGACGAATTGCTGAAGCGCAGCGGAACCGGGATACGCTCGCTTGAAGCTCAGCGCACGATCGTCGCGCTCGAAGTATTTGAACGTCTCGATCTTGCAGCCGAGCTGACTCGTCACCTCGCGGCGCAGCCTCGGTGCGTCGACGTTGCTCGCGATGACGATCATGTCCATCGGCGTCACGAGAACCTTCGCGTGGTCACGACCGCTCTGAAGCGGTACCGATGCTCTCGATCCCCCCCATGATCCAGCTCACGTGCTCGCTGCGCGTCAACAGAACGCCGTCGAGAGGTCGCTGGCGAATGAAGTTTCGAACGCGTTTGATCTTCTCCTCGACTTCCGATCGACGCTCGGATTCCGAGACGACCTTGGCGAAACGCTTCGCGGCCATCCTCGGCGCGGTAAAGAGCGCGTCCGAAGGCCGGCTGTGCTTCGCACACGAGGTAAGAAACACCAGCGTGCTCGCGATCAACCACCCAGAAGAGATCAACAGGCTCCCGACCTGTCTCTTCATGTCGACACCCGCTGTTATTGTTGGACCTGTACCCATACTCCACGGCCCCGACGGCACATCACACCCCGAGACCGTCCATCCCTTCTCCTTTCTTCGTACGCGATCGAGATACTCTCCCGGTTCTTTGCCACGCGAACCGATAACAGCCGGTTGCTCATGCAAGAGAGCTGATCATCTCACCACACCAGGACCGCGCACATTCTCGGATCAAGGGCCCATCAATCAGAAAAGTGTGTACTTAAGCGCGCTCCCCGCGAATCCGATACACTCAGCAGTGTGCGGCTCATCTTGTCGCGTTGACAGCCCACGAGACGTTCTCTACTGTTTCGAGCCGCTGTTCTGAAAAGAAGACGTAAGGATACGAGGATATCCGGATGACGAAACGAGTCGCGGTCCTGGGTTGTGGCTATTGGGGAAAGAACCTGGTTCGTAACTTCGATTCGCTGGGAGCGCTTGCCGCTGTCTGCGATCCTGCACCTGCAGGACGCGAGCTCGCAGGTCAGATCGCTCCCGACGTGCCCGTCTTCGAGAAGGTCGACGATGTCCTTGCGGACCCCTCGATCGACGGGCTCGTGATCGCGACACCGGCAGCGACGCACGCCGATGTGACTCGGCATGCGCTCGAAGCCGGCAAGGACGTGCTCTGCGAGAAGCCCCTCGCGCTTCAATACGACGAGGCTGCGAGTGTCACCGCTCTCGCTCGGGAGCGTGACCTCATCCTCATGGTCGGACACATCCTCGAGTACCACCCGGCGATCCTGAAGCTTCGCGAGCTCATCGAGGCCGACGAGCTCGGACGGATTCACTACATCTATTCGAACCGACTCAATCTCGGCAAAGTGCGACGTGAGGAGAACATCCTCTGGTCGTTCGCCCCGCACGACATCGCGGTGATCTTGCGACTCGTCGGTACGTTGCCGTTCCAGGTGCTGTCGTCAGGCGGCTCGTACATCACGCCGAACGTCGCGGACGTTACCGTGACTCAACTGCTCTTCGACAACGGCGTCGGCGCGCACATCTTCGTGTCGTGGCTCAATCCGTTCAAGGAGCAGCGCCTCGTGGTCGTCGGCTCGGAGAAAATGGCGACCTTCGATGATGTCTCGAAGCAGCTCGTCGTGCACGATCAACGTGTCGAGGTTCAACAAGGCGCGCCGGTTCCCGTTCGAGGTGAAGGAACGCCGATCGAGTACCCTGCGGAGGAGCCCCTCCGCAAGGAGTGCCAGGCCTTCCTCGACGCGATCGAAACGCGCGAGCGCCCGATCACCGACGCTCAGAGCGCCCTCGGCGTGCTTCGCGTTCTCCAAGCGGCGCAGCGTTCGCTCGTGACGCAGGGAGAGCCGGTGCAGCTGCCGATGGAAGCTCCGGTGCAGGTCTGAGTTTCATTACGAGAGAAGCGATCATGACCGACTCCAAGCCCGAATTCTTCGCCCATGAATCGGCCTATGTCAACGAGCCCTGCTCGATCGGCGCGGGAACGAAGATCTGGCATTTCAGCCATGTCATGCCGGGCGTGACGATCGGTGAGCGATGCATTCTCGGACAGAATGTCCACGTCGCGAACGACGTGACGATCGGGAACAACGTCAAAATCCAGAACAACGTGTCGCTTTACACGGGCACGGTCGTCGAGGACGACGTCTTTCTCGGCCCCTCGTGTGTTCTGACAAACGTCTCGAATCCGCGCTCTCAGGTCAATCGCCACGCGCTCTACGAGAAGACTTTGCTGCGGCGCGGTGCGACGATCGGAGCGAATGCCACCATCGTGTGCGGCACGGAAATCGGGCGATACGCCTTCGTCGCAGCCGGTACGGTTGTCACGAAGAACGTTCCGGACTACGCTTTGATCGTCGGTGTCCCCGGACGCGAGGTCGGCTGGATGAGCCGACACGGCCACCACTTGAAAAACCGGGATGCGGACGGCAACCTCGTCTGCCCCGAGAGTGGATATCGATACCTCGAAGAGAATGGCGTTCTACGCTGTCTCGATCTCGACGAAGACGCTTCACTCCCGAGCGAGCTCGCTCACGGGGAGGTCGGCTACCGCGAGTTCGAGACGCTCGAACGCGAAACGTAAGAACTGAAGCAGTAGAAACAAGGACGCGAATCCGATTCGCAGAGAGCAAGTCATGACAATTACCGTGACGGAAGTCCCCCTCCTCGATCTCACCCGCATCGACGATGATCTCGCCGCCGAGCTCGAAGCTACGTTCTCGAACGTCATGCGCAGCGGCCGCTTCATCATGGGCCCGGAAGTGGATGCCCTCGAAAGCGAGTGCGCGGAGTACTGCGGCACCAAACATGCGCTCGGCGTCTCCTCGGGAACGGACGCGCTCCTCCTCTCGTTGATGGCACTCGACATCGGACCAGGTGACGAGGTTCTCTGCCCGTCGTACACGTTCTTCGCGACGGCCGGCTGCGTCTGGCGAACGGGTGCGACTCCCGTCTTTGTCGACTGCCAGCCCTCGAGCTTCAATATCGATCCGCAAGACATCGAATGGCGCATCACGCCGAAAACGAAAGCGATCATCCCCGTCCATCTCTACGGCCAGTGTGCCGAGATGGGCCCGATCCTCGAGATCGCGAAGAAGCACGACCTCCACATCATCGAGGATGCCGCGCAGGCGATCGGCTCCGAATATGGTGACGAACGGGCGGGCTCGATGGGGAACGTCGGCTGTTTCTCGTTTTTCCCCTCGAAGAACCTCGGTGCGTTCGGCGACGGCGGGATCGTGACGACGAACGACGACGAGCTCTACGAGAAGCTCCGCGTCCTTCGCGTCCACGGCGGCAAGCCCAAGTACTACCACTCGATGGTCGGCGGGAACTTCCGTCTCGATGCGCTCCACGCGGCGCTCGTCCGTGTCAAGCTCCGTCGACTCGACGACGCGACCGCGCGTCGCCAGGAAAACGCTCAGCGTTACACCGAGAAGCTCACGGAAGCGGGCATCTCGGTCGTCTGTCCCTCGGACGCCGAGATCGCCTCCGGTGCCGCCGAGATTCCCGGCAACACTCGCCTGACGCTACCGAACCCGGGAACGAGCCGTCACATCTACAACCAGTACGTGATTCGCGTTCACGGACTGGAGCGTCGCGACGAGCTGCGTGCGCACCTCACCGAGCAAAAGGTCGGCACAGAGATCTACTACCCTGTGCCGCTCCACCTCCAGAAGTGCTTCGCTTCGCTCGGTGGCGCCGAGGGAGATCTGCCGGTGTCGGAGAAGGCCGCGAAGGAGACGATCGCCGTGCCGATCTTCCCCGAGCTGTCGAACGACGAGATCGACTACGCCTGCGCGCAGATCATCGATTGGTGCAGTGAGTAGCTCTCGGCCGGTCGCCGGTGGTCGCCGCTATCCGCGGCGCGCTGCCTCCCCGCGCACCGACTCTCCCAACTGAACCCGAATGAGATCGCGACTCCGGTTCCCCCGGAGTCACGATCACTTTCGGGTCTCGCGGCGGGTCGCCGCGACGTGACGTCATCTCGCCCATCCGCCAACGAACGACCCACTCCGCGCGATCGACCTCCACCCGACAACGACCCACGCCCTCTGAAGATCACTGCGTCTGCACCTGCCCTGGCGTCAACGCCTTCCCTGCCGCCTTCGGATCAGGCGCAGGAGCGGTTGTCTCGGCGGTCTTCTGCACGACCTTCATCTCGAGTAGCATCTCCTGCTTCTGACCGGCGAACTCGGCTTCCATCTCGGCGTCCGTCGCTGAGGTCAGGCTGGACGTCTTCGGCGCGATCTTCGTGAGCGAAAAGGAGTTCGAGCCTGTTCCGGTCGTGACCATCTTGATGACGCGCTGCTTGACGCCCGGAGGTGCGCCTTCCGCCTTGACCTCCTGCGGCTTCGCGTCTTGCTTGCTCGTCACCTTGACGGTTCCCGCGCCGCCCTCGAACTTCGTGAGCTCGTAAACGTCGACCCGAGTCATCTCGATTCCCTGTGACTTGACTGGACGCGTGACCGACCACTTCGCGCCGATGCCGATCGCCTCCTCAGGGAACGGAATGGCGATCGCCGCAAAGTTGTCCTCCATCCCCTGGAGCGCCTGCTTCGCCATCGCGTCGAGACCCGCCTTGAGGTTGGGCTTGTAGCTCTTGACCGCTCCTCGGCTCGACAGGACGACGTCTGCGCTGTACCCGGCGATCGTCTTGATCATCCGAGCCATGTGCGCCTCGATCTGAGGGTTCACGCCCGCCTTCGAGACCACCTCCGATTTGACGATCGTAACCTTGAACGAGACGTCGCCCGAGGACGCGACGTCCGAGACGGAAATGAGAATCGTCAGCTTCTGACCCGGAAGCTTCTGCTGGGGAAGCGGGAAGCCCTGCTTCGTCGACATCTTCATCTCCATGTCCATCGTCATGGTGACGTATTGCTTCTCTCCCTTGGCGACCTTGAGTCGCATCGGAGTCTTGGGATCCTGACCGGCAGAGGTCAGCTTGATGAACGGAGGAGCCTTCGCGGTAAGAACGGCCGTCTTCTTCTCACCGTCGAGAGCTGGCGCTTTCTTCTCGTCTTGAGCCACCACCTGAGCGGACATCGAAACGCAAAGAACGCCGAGAAGAGCGACAGTAGGGAACAGTTTGCGGCTCATCAAAAAGGCTCCTGTTTGCTGGGCTCGAAGTTCCGGAAACGTTGCCTTGTAACCGATGAGATGAGGCTGGGCCAGACGAAAAGATCGTGGCTCGACCACCCGTTTTTCGGCGAAAACACGCAGAGCTACGGAGGCATGTTCCGATCATCCGACGAAACGCCTCGTTCATTTGCCTGATGCCCCTACCGCGAAGTATTCTTCCACGGGAAATGGGAAACACGGCAGGGGTGGAAGGTCCATGCAGCCTGGTGCGCTCGAAAGACAATTCTTCGACAACGCGACTCTGACGCGCGTCGCGGAGAAACTCCGCGATCCGAACTGCACGTTTACACTGCACATCACGGACGGTCTGAGCGAGCGAGTCCTCCACGTCGCGGACTCGAACCTCCAATTCGTCGCGATCGGAGAGCGGAGCTATCCCGACCTCCCGAGCTACCTGACCGCCCGGCGCGTTGCAGACGCACATTGTGTGCAGAGCTTGATGCAAGAGTCGGACTCGGCCGGACGTCGCTTCGGATCGGTTCTGATGAAGCGCGGAGTTCTCTCGCCTGAGGACTTCGACGCCGCGATGGAGAAGATCGGCCGCGACATCTTCTTCGACCTCGTGTTTTGGCGCGACGCGTGCTTCTCGCTCTTCGAAGGGAACGCACCGCACGACGTCCTGCGGCACGTCACACAGGAGCCTCTCGCCCACATCGATCGCGAGCAGGTCGCCGACGATCTCGAATCGTGGAGCGAGCGCTGGGGTGCGCTGCAGTCTTCGATTCACTCGGACAGCGCGAAGATCGTTTTCACCGATTTCGGCACGGCGACGCTGCAGGACTACGACGGTCACCTCAAGGACTGCCTCGCCGCCTGTCGAAACTCGCACGACCTCCGCAATCTCTGGTCGAAGAGCGAGGTCGACCTGCCGCTCCTTTGCGAGCAGCTCGACGAGCTCGTCAAGCTCGAGTGGGTGCGGATCGTTCCGCGCATCGGCGGCATCGTCAACTCTCAGCAAGAGCTGGGCAACACGATCAAAAGCCTCGAGCGAAACGTCGATGTCGCGATCGACAAGTCGCTCGTCCGCGAAAAGATCGTCCGACTCTACAACCGCGTGAGAAAGCCAGAGATGGCCGTCAGCCATCTGCACGCTCTTGCTCGGGAGGATCTCGAGCGAGACGAATGGCCGCTCGCCATCGATCGATACAAGAAGATCCTCGAGCTTGACGCTTCAAACCTCGAAGCGTTCCGTGCCGTCACCAAGACGTACCTCGAGCACAACATGGAACGCGACGCGGCGGAGCTGATCGGCTCACACGCACGCATGCTCGTGACTCGGAAACGATTCGACGAAGCGCGGGCTGTCTCTCAAACGCTCCAACGTCTCCCTGGCGGGCGCATCCAAGCGAAGGAGATCGAGGCGGACATCCTCTCGGGTGAGGGCGATAAGCCGGCCGCCTGGAAGCTGCTCGCCCAAGTCGCCGAAGCGTACTTCGCGAACGGCGAGAAGGGTCGCGCCGTCGACACGCTCAAGAACGCGCTCGCGATCGATTCGAACAACGGGAAGCTGCGCCAGCGTCTGATCGAGATGCAGCAGGTGTCCGACGTCGACACGGCTCCGCTCGAGCGCCACGCGTTCGCGGAACCAGCGACGGATCCGGCTACGGGCTTCGGCAGCTCGCGGTCGCACGGCAGCTCGCGGTCCTTCGGTGCTCCGCACTCCCAGGGGAGCTCGCAATCGTTCGGCAGCTCGCGTTCGATCGGTCCGGCTGTCGTCAATCCCGGCTTCCAGCCCGGTGGGGTAGGAAACGCGCCGTCGGTGCCTCAGGCTCCACCCGGACCCGGGAACGCGAGCCCGAACTACAGCTCGACCCACGCGACACCGACAGGCTACATCGACCCAGCCGTCGCGGCAGCGAACTCGGCCCCGACGCCGCATCGCAAGGCTCCGAAGATCCAGCTCTCACGCCGATTCTCGTGGGCCGCGGTCTTCGTTCTCGGCGTCGCCGGCTTGCTCGGTGCGCTGGCGTACGTCTACATGAACGCGTCGGACCAGATCCAGCCGGGTGGCGGCGTCTTCGGTTCGCGAACAGCCGAGGCGATGGAGCTCTCGCGTCGCGGAATGCTACCGCAACCGGTCAGCCCGTCGACGAACGTCGGAGGGAAGCCGTCGACCTCCACGTTCTTGGAACACAAGAACTCGATTCCGAAGCCCGTCTCGGTCGACGAGCCGGGAGCTGCCGTCGGACCGTCGATCTCCGCGAGCACGCCTCGCACGAACGATGAAAAGACGCGTCGCGTCATCAACGACAAGGTCGTCGCGACCTACGCGACTTCGGAACCGCTCGTCCTGCGAAGTCGGTCGAAGGATCAGAAGCTCTACGAGCTACCGGCTCGACCCGAGGAGCATTGGTCGATTGGCTACCGCGGAAAGGTGATCTGCCAGTGGCGGCCCGGAGGTCATCCGCGCATCTTCCGTCCCCCGAGCACGAAGCCCGAAGTGCTCCGTTGGGAGATCCCGCCGGACACAGTCGCGGTCGCGGTCGGCTTGAACGAGCTCGCGCTCCGTCGCGGCACGCACACGATCTTCTATCCTTACTACGGCAAGGCGACGGGAGGAGGAGAAGCTCCTCTGTGGACGGAAGGGATCTACATGGGCAAGACGCTCTTCCTGCAGCGCCCCGCGCTCACGGTCGACGATCGCCCCGAGGTTTGGTGTCTCCGCTACCCGGACCTCGAGCTCCTCTGGACTTGCAAGCTCGAGGATGACGCGGCGGTCTTCCGTTGATCGACGCTGACGGGAGTCATCTCTCCTTCGAGTGACGCGCGGGCCAAGCGATACCTCGTCGAGTCGTCCTGAGACGGTAGACGCTCGTCGAGGCCGTCAGGTAGAGATCGCGAGCGTCCTTCCCTCCGAACGAGACATTCGTCGAAAACTCGGGCATCGGCTGGTGAAGCAGGAGCTCACCTTCCGGACTCAGAACGAAGAGCCCGGTCGTCTCGTTCTCGCCTGCGGCGGCGTAGATGTTTCCGTCGACGTCGAGGCACATGCCGTCGATCCCGCGATCGGGAGAAAAGTCGTAGACGATGCCGTCCTCGGTGAGCGTGCCATCTTTCTCGACGCGGTAACGATGAAGCTTCTGCGTCCCGCGATCGGAAACGTAGACATGCCGGTTGTCGGATGTGATGAGGATGCCGTTCGGCTTGAGCAAGTTCGAGATCACTCGGCGCACCTTCGCACTCGGTGTGCCCGGTGACTCGATGAGGTACACGCCACTCGAAGGCTGCGACTTGACCGCCGGCGGGCCGTAGTACGGATCAGTGAAATAGACTTGTCCGCGACGACCGATGCAGAGGTCGTTCGGAGCGATGAACGGCTTTCCCTCGAACTGATCGGCGAGCACGGTCTGCGATCCGTCGTTCTCGATGCGAACGACACGACACTCGCCGCCCTCGTCCGCGCCTTGACAAACGACGAGTCGGCCCTCGGCGTCGAGCACGATTCCGTTCGAACGACCACTCGGCTTGAGGAACTCGCGGAGCTCGCCGCCCCTCTCGAGCTTCATCAGCCGGTTGTTCCGAATATCCGAGAAGTAGAGGTTCCCGTCGGGGTCGACACAGGGCCCTTCCGTAAACTTGCAGCCCGTCGCGACCTTCTCGACGCCCGAATCCGGCTCGAGAATCGCTCTGGGAACCTTGCGACAGCTGGTACCACCCAAACCCGCCACGACAACGACGGCGGTCGCCAGCGAGGCGCTCACCGTGCGAGACAGCGCCTCCCTACCACGTCCCGCCCCGAGCCCGAAAAACGCTCCGTCCTTGCGCATTTCCGCTCCTCCGCTACATGAATATCGGCCCGATGCGATCGGTCACCGAATCGCCGGAATCCACTTTACAAGCCGTGGCGCGATCCACAAGATGCCCGGTTAATTTTCGCCGGCCCTGACGGGAAAACCCGTAGGAATTGGCAAGGAAAACGAGAATCGAACGGTGACGACGATGAAGAGCGTTCTCTCCCGCGTGAACCACCCCGACGACGTCAAGGCGCTCTCCCTCGAGGAGCTCGAGCAGCTCGCGACGGAGATCCGTCAGCGCATCCTCGAAG
>CAYZGY010000008.1:0-27598 GCA_964478085.1 uncultured Planctomycetia bacterium | reverse complement strand
CCCTTGCGCAAGTAGTCGACGACGCTGAAGCCGATGAGGACGAACGCGACGATCAAGAGGTACGCGAGCGAGAAGTTGCCCGGCAGCGACACCTTCTTGTCGGCGGCGAGCTTGCCGATCCCGCTGACCCCCTCGGTGAGCGCGGAGGCCGGATCGCCCTCGTCGAGAAAGTGCGCGAAAATCTGCTCGACCGTGCGGATGTCGTCGGCACGTGCGCGAAAGGTGCTGCCGGCGCGGACGACAACTTGCTTCTCGGCGACCGAGAGGACGACGACGACCGACTTTTCGGCCGAGATCGGCTCGCCGCCGCCCCCGACCGAGGAGTGCGTCATCTCCTTTTCTTCCGCGCCGAGTTCCGGCAATGGCGGTGCCGTCGACCCACGCACAGTCCACCCCTCAAAGAGATCGCGGGCGTATTCCGCGAGCGTCCAACCCTCCGCTCCCGAGTCGGCCAACGACGGAATCACGACGACGTGGACACGGGAGCCGTGCGCCGACACGATCGACGTCGCCGCCACGGTTGCCTTCGCGCGCGCCTCGGCAGGAAAGAACTCAGTCCAGTCGAGGACGGTCTGATCGGCCGTCGGCACCGCGGGGAAGTTCGGGGCCACGTGGGCATCGAGCGGCAAGAACGTTGTGGCACCAGCCACGACGACGCCCCATGCGAGAGCCAGACCTGACGCGGGGCGTGCAGGCGTCCGATAAGTCGCGGGAACGCTCGAAACTCGATTCATGGATCGCCCTCGTAAAAGCTTTCGAGAGAGCAGGATAACGAGAATCTCCCAGCGGCGTCGAGCGCCGAATTCGCGGCCGAACGAGGCCGAAGAAATCCGTTTGAAACCGCCGATAGAGAGGAGTACAACAATGGGCTCGCTCACTGGCGGGAACGCTGCTCAGATAGCTGGTTGGCGCATCGTCTAATCGGTAGGACTCAGGTTTCTGGTACCTGCTGTCGGGGTTCGAGTCCCTGTGCGCCAACCATTTGAATCGACCCGCTCGAGGCTCTCGGCTTCGAGCGGGTTTTCTTTTGGCTATCGATACGTCACGTCGAGCGCGGATGGGGAAATGTAATTGTCGTCGAACACCAGCCTCCATCACCGCCCCTGCGGTCGTACCTCACCGAGATCGAAAATCTCGCCTGAACGAACGTTCAAGCGTTTCGCGAACGCCCACCCCGGATTTCGATTCCGCTCCACGAATCGGATCAAGGCGTCTCCCGCTGGAACTTGCCCGATGCGAAAGATGCCGTCTTCGCCGGACACGATGTGATTGTCGGGAAACTCAACACGGCGCCGAGGCTTCGTCCGGGGCGAAGACAGCCTGGTTTCGATGTCGATGAGCTCCGCAGGCCGCCCGTCCGGGCCGAGAACGCGACCGACGATGACCGCACCGATACGAATCTCGAGATCGTGCACGTATCTCCCGCTCGGCCGGCATCTTGAGAAACTCGTCGCCGACGAGCTCGACCACCTCGGATTCCTCGAAATCGAGGACGTAACTCGCGCCAGACGGAAACCACCCGACGAAGTGCCTCCCGGCCCTCGGAAGAAACCGTGTCGTGCGATGCCCCAGCTCTCGCTCACCGTGCTCATCCGCGTAGAAGACAGGGCGGCTCCATCGAGGAGATCGAATGCCGACCTCGATGCGGGCACTCGGCATCTCGACCTCGTCGGACACTCGAACGCTGAACTTCGTCAGCGGCAAGAGCCGTACGCGTCCGGTGATATCTGCCGGCAATCGAACGGGTTTGCGGAGCAAGATGTAGCCCGGAGACGTGACGATCGAGGTCGCCTCACCGTACCGAGGAACGGCCCCGTGAAAGCGGAACTCACCCTCCGATGCGGCAGACAATCCCAGCCGCACGCCTCCGTTCCACTCGAGACGAACCTCCGCCGACTCGACCGAGCTGCCGTCGCGGAGATCTTCGATGTCGAGGTCGATCGAGAAGTTCGCACCGTTCGCGTCCCGCGTACGCAGCTCCACCGATCGCGCGAGATACTGACCCTTCGGCCACCCAGGGCATCGGGTGTTACGCACGGGAGATCTCGTCATGGCTTGCGTACGCACTCTCCGGACGGCGCTCGGCCTCCTCGCCGCGTTGTCGCTGTCTATTGCCGGCACCTCCACCACGCTTCACGCCGAACACCCGCTCCCCGGCCCGCACTTCTTCACGTGTGAGGTCGAGGAAGACTCGCTCGCGGCGAACGGGCTGTCCGTCGTCTCGGTACTCCTCGCGTGGGACGTCCTCGACAGCGACAGCGACAGCGCGGGCGATCGGAGAGGTGCTCGCGCTCGGGTTCAGCGTTCGGCGGGGCGAGGAGATCGTCGCGACACTGCCCGAGGACGCGCGATCCTTCCGAGAAGAGCCGGGGGCCGGCACGCACGAATACGTCGCGCGACGTGAACGCCGCGTGCTCGACGACGTAGCCGCTGCCGACGCGATCCGTTCCGCGCTGCGACTTGCCGTGCGAGCCAAAGGCGATCTCGGGTCGACCGTCTCCGGTCCAATCGATCGGAACGAGTGCGTTGCCGACGAACTGCTCTGGTTCACCTCCGTCGATCAGGAACTCGAAACCGTTGGCTTCGATCGCCGGAAGCTCGAGTGTCGCGGGAAAGTCCTCGCGACCGAAGAGCACGTAGACATGCCCTGCACCTTGCCCTGCACCTTGCCGTGCACCATTCGATGAGATCAAGAAATCGGCAAGACCGTCCCCGTCGAGATCGCCCGGCGCAGCCAGCACTCCTCCAGCGCCGCTCGAGGTCCCGAAGACCGACGAGTTCGCACCGATTCCGTCGAAGTGAACGACACGCCCGGCGTCGCGGAGATCGGCGATGGTCGTCGCAGGATGCTCCAAGAGATCCTCGAATCCGAAGAGCAAGTACACGGCGCCGGCCTGCCAACCGCGTGTACTCGGCGAGCCGATCAAGAGATCGCCGAATCCGTCGCCGTTCGCGTCGCCGAGAAACTCGACGGCCTTGCCGAGATGTTCACCGTCGACGGCCCCCTCGATGATCAGACCCCGGCGCTCCGCTCCGATCGACTCGACATCGACGACATCCTCGAAGACTCCTCCACTGAACACGCCCGAGCCACCCGCCGCGATGTAGACCCGTCCGGGCCCCGCGTCGAAGAGCGCCGTGGCCGCGTCCGAAAAACCCGCGCCGAAGGTGAAGTCGTCGAAGCCGTCGGCGTTGACGTCACCGGCGCCCGAAAGGTACTCGTCGAAGGTGTGCGGTCTGTCGGCTCGAATCGCGACACCGCGCGCGCCCATTCGATCGACACGAGCTTCCTCCGGAGAATCGGCGAGCGCAAACCCGATGGGCAGCATAGCGAATGCGATTCCGAGGATGAGCCAAGAAGACTTCATGTCGATTTCCTCTCAACGACACTCGTGAAAGCAACGCTCGAAGTCGTCGACCGTCTCGTCGACGCCACAAAACCTCGGTCCCGGAGAAGGAGGGACCGCACCTCCCTGAAACAAGAAAAGAAGGGAGAAGATCACATCGGACAAGTTGATCGCCCCGCTATCGTCGGCATCCGCCGCGTCGGGACAAAAGAGAGGTTCCCTCCCGGTAAAAAGATGCCCTGCCGTGAAGAGGGCATCCGAGATCGTGATGCGTGAATCGCCGTCGGTATCGGAGCGTCGGAATCTCCCGGAGCGTGTCCCTCGCCGCCCCGGATACACCGTCACCGTACGCGCTGCGAACTCGGCCGACGCGAGGTCCGAGTGCCCGTCCTCGTCTACGTCGGCGAGCGCGACACCGCGCGAAGACGCGTTCATCGAATATCGCTCGACCTCGACGAGCCGACCGACCTCCCCCCCACCAATCTCGATACTCGCGACGTCGATCGACTGCGTGCCCACGATGATCGCCTCGAATCTTCCGTCGCCGCGCAAGTCGCTCAACTCGAAGTCCTCGAACCTCTGTCCGGTATCGATGACGACCGGAGAGAGAGCTTGGAGCTCCTCCTCTCGGAGCGACGCGAGCGAATCGGCGGACCAAAGCACTTGAAGAGAGCTGCCGATCCCCGCGATCAGATCCGAGCTGCCGTCCGCGTCGATGTCTGCGACAGCGATGCTCGGCGCTCCAGACAGAACCTCGGCGGAGACGCGTCGCGCAAACCCACCAAGGCCGTCACCGAATCGAATCTCGATCCCGACGAGTGTCGAGAAGACGAGATCGAGATGCGCATCGCGATCGACGCGCCCGATGGCGAGCCCGGCCGCCGGAGCCTCGAGCTCGATCGTCGAAACCCTCGCGTTCTGTGGCCGCCCTGGTTGCTGGATGATCGTGACGCGCGAGTCGAGACGATGCGTGACGACGAGGTCCGGGGTTCGATTCCCGTCGAGCTCTCCGACCGCGAGACGCGCGGGCAAGTCGAGCGTCGAGTGGGACACGTCGACGACGGGACGACTCGGTCGGTCGAGCGAGACAATAACGACACGGTGAGACGCTTGATCGCAAGCGGCGAACTCGGCCCGTCCGTCCCCATCGAAGTCCGCCGACGCGAACGCGACGAGCGAGCTCCCCTCGAGATGACCGAAGGAAGGATCCGAGAAGCTGCCGAGGCCGTCATTGGCGAAGCGTGTGAAGCCGTCCGTCGAAAGTGCGACCAAGTCGAGATCACGATTCCCGTCCGTGTCGACGAGAACGACGCCGCGAACCGCCCGCGTCGCGGACAACGTTCGAGGGAGATCGAATCGCCCCGGCTCGACAGCCTCGAAAACCGTCGCCTGCGGCAGGGGATTGCCCGCGACGATCAGGTCCTCCGATCGATCCCCTCGAACGTCGCCGAACGCCAACGCGCCGAAGTTGAGCCCCACACTTCGGCTCACACGAAAGGGAAAAGAGCCGTCGCCTGCACCGAGAAGGAACTCGATCTCGCGACCGGTGAACGAGCTCCCCTGTGCAAACACGAAATCGACGTTCCCATCACCGTCGAAATCGGTGGTCGCCGAAACGATGTTCGAGAATCCCGGCGGGAGATCAGGTCCATCGGCGATACGGCGTGCTGTCAGAGAACTCTCGTTGACCTCGAACAGGACGAGCGAGCCGTCCTCGAGAAGCGCGATGATCTCGTCCGGCCCGCCGGTGATGAAATCGGCTCGCTCGACCGCACGGATGACGAACGGCAACTCCACGTTGGGCCCAGGCTCGAAGGCACCGCTTCCGTCACCCTTCCAAAACGCGGCAGAGAGGGACGAAACCCCGCCGAAAAACAAATCGAGATGGCCGTCACGGTCGACGTCTTCCGCAAAGATCGGGCCTTCCGCAAAGCGATCCGTGACGGGCGCCGCAGACTCGAAGCGCCCCTCTCCGGTAGCGAGTAAGACGGGACCGGTCGATCCGCGCGTCAGGACGAAGAGATCGTCGAGACCATCTTCATTGAAATCGCCGGGCACGATCGACTTCGGGCCGAGTTTGCCGTGGAGCCGGTTCGTAGGGATCCTGAGAATCTTGGGAGGCTCGTCGCGACCGCCGATCACGACGAATAGACGTTCGGCAGTGCCGACGGCCAAGTCATGGTGGCCATCCCCGTCGAAATCGCCGACCGAAATCGCTCCGACACCTCCTTCGGAGAACTGGATGCGAGACTCCACGAGCTGAATCCCGTCGCGTCGCACGAGTACGATCCCGTCCTCGTCGTCGACGAACAACGCCTCGCGATGACCGTTGCCGTCGAAGTCCCCGACTTGAATTCGAACGAGGGGTCGACCGTTTTCGCCCACGAGGGGCTCCCCTCCCGAAAAGACCCGCTCGGCGGAGACAGGCGCAGCGGCTGCGAGTAGGCAGAGCACGCCAAGAAAGAAGCTCGATGGCGAGGCAGGCTCGGACGAATTCATGAGGCACATGCGTCTTCGCAATGGGTCAGCTCGTCGTCCGTCGGATCCCGCCCGCACGCATCCGCGCCGGGAGAGGGCGGCGGCGCTCCGCCTTGGAACAGGAAGCCGAGAAGGCGCACGGCGTCCGTCAACGTCAGCTCGCCGTCGTCATCGACATCCCCGGCATCGGCGCAGGAGAGCGACTCCCCCCCGCGAAAGAGTCGATCGAGCACTTGGACGGCGTCGCTGAGCGTCACGTCTCCCGATGCGTCGACGTCACCACGTGAAAAAAGCGGCCCCTCATCGCCGCCCGCTCCGCGTAACCAAGACAATCCGGAGGAACCGAAATCCGCCGTGATCAGATCTCGACGCCGACCTTCGTCCGCTTCGACGAGAACAAACTCGCGCGGATCCGAACCGACGCCGTAACGTTCCGAGGAACCGAAGCCCTCCTCTTCGCCGAGCGAGACGACGACGGACCGTTGGTCCAGAGCGACGAGATCCGGCACCGAGTCCCGGTTCACGTCGACGACTCGCACCGATCGCAGCTGAGCGGCATCGATGTCGAGCACGGAGGTCTTCGCTCGCTCGCCTTCGATATCGTACGCGATCTCGATCTTCTGACGCCGCACGAGGACGACTTCCGCCGCAGGGTCGCCGTCGGCCCGATGAGCGTCGAGATCCCCGACCGTCACGAAGACGGCGCTCGAGCTCTCCGGAAGCTCGGGTCCTTCGGCGAACGCGCCGCGACCGTCGCCGAGAAGGACCTTGACGGCCGCTGCCGTCGAAACGACGAGGTCGGAGTCGCCGTCCCCGTCAACGTCGCCGGAAGCGATGGAGGTCTGAGGTGTGCCGAACGGGACGTCGACGATCTTGGCGGCCTCCTCGCTTCCAGCGTGCAAGATCACCCGAACGACGCGCGAGGCACGATCACTCACGGCGAGATCCGGCGAGCCGTCTTCGTCGAAATCGTCGAGCACCACGCGATTCGGAAGCGCGTTGAGTCGATGCCCGATCGTGTCGAGAATCTGCAGCCGTTGATCGAGAAATACGATCAGGAGGGCGGGAATCAACGAATCGATCATCGCGACGTCGTCGAAACCATCGCCGTTGAAGTCGGCCACGACGAAGTCGACGAGCGAGCGAGTCAGATACGGACGAATCAGCTCGGTCTGGGGCTCTTCTCCAGCCCCGGGCATGTAACGGAAGAGACCGGTCTGTGCGAGAACGAGCACGCCCGGGTCCGCCGGCCCGTCCACGTTGACCAGCGCGACGTCGCGCGGTGCCATATCGATCTCGACAACTCGACGCGCACTGAGCTCTCCGGGAGCGATGCCCAGGATGAGATCGAACGCCGCTTGATCCGTTCGCGTGACGACGAGATCGGTGAGCCCGTCTTCATCGAGTTCGCTAATCGCCGCGCCGGAAACGAGCCCATCGACGAAGACGTCGTACCGATCGAGAAAGATCCCTTCACCGTCACCGAGGCGGACGCGCAGACCGAAATCTTCGACGCGGCGAAGCTCCGTCAGAACGTCCAGATGCCCGTCCCCGTTGAAGTCGGTAGCCTCCAGCACGGCCGGGACCAGTCGATCTCGTCGGAAGAAGTCGATCGAGCCGAGACAGGACTGCTTGAACTCTCGCTGGTCGAGCCGACTGAAGATAAAAAGATCGCCGCGATCGTTGAGCACGATCAGATCGTCGACTCCATCCTCGTCGAAGTCTCCCGCGCTCACGACGCGAGGATCCGGCTCCATGTTGATGCCTTCCGCACGGCGGAAGGTTCGCCCATCCTCGGGATGAAACCACGTCAACTCTCCCGAGTGTGCGATCGCGATGTCGGGAATCTCGTCCCCGTTGAAATCACCGACGGCCAGGTGATGCGGGTTGTCGCCGACGAGGACCCGCACCCGCTGCTCGATACCGGTCTTGCCGTCACCGAAGAGAACGTGAGCGTCAGCCGAGCGGAAGTTCCCCACGACGATGTCGTTTCTCCCGTCGCGATCGAAATCAGCGATCGCGACGGCGAGCGGCTCGATCCCGACGTTGTGCAGCGCAGCCTCCGAGAAGTGCCCCCCTCCCTCGTTCTCGAGAATCGCGAGATTGGATGAGCCGACATTCGCGATCACGAGTTCGGACAGGTCGTCGCCGTTCAGGTCGCCACTCGTGATGAAGACGGGCCCCACACCGACGACATGGATTGTCGGCGGATGAAAGAACGACTCGTCGCGAGAGTTGAGCGACACGCTCACGAATCCGGCCGACTCGAGGATGATCGCAAGGTCGGGCGATCCGTCACCATCGAAATCGTCGACCGTCAGCCGACCAGGAGCCGAGTCGAGCTTGTTCGGAATGGCTCCGAGCCAGAGACGCTCACCGGCTTTGGCCTCGCCCCACGTGACCGAGGCTGCCAACGAAAGCACCGCGACGAGCAGAACGATGGACCGCCGAGAATTCGAGACCGTTGTTCGAGCACCCAAAGCTGAGACTCCCGGTCGTGATGGGCCGTCGGCTATCGAGCAGCTTCATCATCGTAACGGTTTCAGCATCGGACTCCAACCTGCGGAGGGCGATCTCTCTCGGTGACAATCTGTTCGCCTCGGCGATTCTCGGGTCATTCGCGCTCGAGGGTGAAACGGAGAACTTCACTGTCGTCCATCTCGTCTTCGACGACGAGGTGCGCGGTGAAAAAGCTGGAAACCGAGCGTACGTTCCGTGTTAAGATCGGCGCCGATCGCGCTTTAGCAACACACTTCGCGCACGTTCCCCATCCGCGCGGCAAAACGATCCGAACGTGACCGAAACATCTCCCCCGCCCCTGCCGACTTCTTCGTCTTTTCTCCTCCTCGAGATGCGAGACATCGAGAAGTCGTTCCCCGGCGTACGCGCGCTCGACGGAGTCGACCTGACGCTCGCACGCGGCGAGGTGCTCGCGCTCCTCGGTGAGAACGGTGCTGGAAAGAGCACGCTCATCAAGATGCTCGGTGGCGCTCACCGTCCCGACGCGGGAACGATTCGCCTCGAAGGTCGAGAGGTCGCGATCGATTCGCCGCAAGACGCGCAGGCCGCCGGCATCGCGGTGATCTACCAAGAGTTCAATCTCGTGCCGGCGCTCTCGGCTCGGGAGAACATCTTCCTCGGCCAGGAAAGATCGAATCGCGGCTTCGTTCGAGCGGCCGACGAGCACGCGACAGCCGTCAAGCTCTTCGAGCAGATCGGCGTCGAGATCGATCCCGAGAAACCGTGTCGTCAATTGAGCGTCGCTCAACAACAGATCGTCGAGATCGCCAAGGCGCTCTCGCGCGATGCTCGGATCATCGTCATGGACGAGCCGAGCGCGACACTCACCCCCGAAGAGGTGGAGCACCTCTTCGACGTGATTCGCGACCTCAAGTCACGCGGCATCGGCGTCATCTACATCTCGCACCGACTCGACGAGATCGACGAGATCGCCGATCGGATCACTGTACTGCGCGACGGCACGCACATCGCGACCAAGCCGAAGACGGACGTCGACCGCAACTCGCTGATCGAGATGATGGTCGGCCGTCGGCTCGATCAAGAGTTCCCGCCGCACTCGCGATCGCCTGAGGACGTCGTGCTGTCGGTGCGCGACCTGACGCGCGAGCCAGCTGTTCTCGACGTTTCATTCGATCTTCGACGCGGCGAGGTCCTCGGGCTCACCGGCCTCGTCGGCGCGGGTCGCACGGAACTCGCTCGCATCCTTTTCGGCGCAGACGAACGCGACAGCGGCGAGGTATTGCTGCACGAAGAGCCCGTCTCGCTCCGCAATCCTCGAGAGGCCATCGCCGCGGGAATCTGCCTACTTACCGAAGATCGCAAATCACAAGGCCTAGTACTGGGCCACACGGTGCGCGAGAACTTCGGACTCCCCAACCTCTTCAGGTTTGCGGCTCGGGGGTTCATAGATCGCAAAAAGGAACGCAACGCCTTTACGCGACACATCGAGGCATTGAGCATCAAAGTCCCTCACCAGGAGCAGCTCGCCAAGAACCTCTCCGGCGGCAACCAGCAGAAGGTCGTGCTCGCCAAGTGGCTCGAGCGAAACAGTGAAGTCGTGATTCTCGACGAGCCGACACGGGGCATCGACGTCGGCTCGAAGCACGAGATCTACGTGCTGATCAACGAGCTCACCGAGGCGGGGAAATCCGTCCTGCTCATCAGCTCGGAGTTCCCGGAGATTCTCGGGCTCTGCGATCGCGTTCTCGTCATGCACGAAGGGCGCGTCACCGGCGAGATCGAAAACGTCGCATCTGCGACTCAGGAGCAAATCATGGCTCTCGCGATCAGGTAGGAATTCTCGCACATAGGAAACGTACGATGAACGAGGGCTTGAAGAATCGAGCGGGGAGGTTGGCGACCGAGCACGGCACGCTCCTGGCGCTGATCCTCCTGTGCGTGGCGTTCAGCATCATGACGATCAACTTTCAGAAGCCGGCCGGAAAAGGCGCCGGGTCCGCGATCGGCGAGACCGTGGCTGCTGAATTCGAGCCTGGCTCGCGCGTCGTACTGATCGCAGCGCCGGGAACAGAGGGCGCCGACTTCATCGCGGCGGCCGAATCATTGCTCGTGGACGCTGAAATCGTCGTGGTCGCGAAGTCCACCAAGAGCCCCGTCGCTGCGCGTGAAACGCTCGAGGAGATCGCCGCGTCGAACGAGGGGCTCGATGCCATCATTTGTGATGGACCAGCTGGCACCGATTACACATTTCTCGGCGACCTTTCGAAGAAGATCCCGGCACTCGCGAACACCCCAGTCGTCGAACCCGAGGTCAGCTACTATCCGAACTTTCTTAAAGTCGGCAACCTCGTCAATCTGCTCAATCGAACAACGATCTACGCGATCATCGCGATCGGGATGACGCTCGTCATCATCACCGGCGGAATCGATCTCTCCGTCGGAAGCCTCGTCGCTCTCGGCGGCGTTACGTGCGCGGCGCTAATTCGCGATTTGGGCGGTGCCGGCGACGCGACGTTTCTCAGCCTGACGCTGTGCTCGATCGGCGCGGTCCTCGTGTGTGGCCTCGCCGGCCTGTTCACCGGCTCGATGATCACGATCTTCAACCTCCCTCCGTTCATCATCACGCTCGGGATGATGCAGGCGATGAAGGGGCTCGCCTTCAAGCTCGCGAATGGATCTACGATCTCGGCACCCCCCGAATCGTTCACCCAGTTCGCGAGCGGCAAGCTCATCCCGGGAATCCCGAATACGATTATCCTCACAGCAGTCCTGTTCATGGGTGCTCACATCGTCATGACGAGAACCGTTCTCGGGCGGTACATTTACGCGGCCGGTGGCAATCCCGAAGCGGCGCGCCTCTCCGGCGTGCCGGTTAAACGTGTCCTGTTGGTTGTGTACTCCGTCTGCGGGCTCCTCGCAGGATTGATTGGCGTGATTCACTGCTCTCAATTCGCCTCGGCGTCGGGAAACTTGGGCGACATGTACGAGCTCCACGTCATCGCCGCTGTCGTCGTCGGTGGAACGAGCCTCTTCGGCGGAGAAGGTAAGATCGTCGGAACCTTCATCGGCGCGCTGCTCCTCGCGGTCATCGGGAATGGAATGAACCTGATCGGCCTCGAAGACTACGACCAGATGATCGTACTCGGCGCAGTGATCGTAGGCGCGGCCATCCTCGATTCGCGGCGCAAGAAGATCTGATCTCGAGGAGCTCTCCGTGAACGCAAAACGCATCCTCGCCGTCGGTGAAGTGCTCTGGGACTCCCTCCCCGAAGGGATCTTTCTCGGCGGCGCCACGTTCAACGCGGCGTACCATCTCAGCGCGCTCGGTCACGAGGCACTTCTCGTCTCGCAAGTCGGCCGGGATCAGCTCGGCGACGAGGTCGAGAGACGGATGGATCGACTCGGCATGTCGACCGAGCTCCTCCAGCGAAGTGACGATCTACCGACCGGCATCGTCCTGGTCGATGTCGATGACGAGGGCATCCCGTCCTACGAGATCGTCGAGAACGTCGCGTGGGATGCCGTCTCTCTGGACGCCGACGCCACCGCAGCTCTCGAGCGCGCGGATCTCATCCTCTTCGGCGCGCTCTCCCAACGGCAAGAGACGACGCGCGAGGCGATTCGCACGACCTGGTCGCGCCCAGTGCCGAAGTGCTTCGACGTCAACCTCCGCGCGCCGTACGACGATCGAGGCATCGTTCTCGAATCGCTCGACGCCTCGACGATCGTCAAGCTCAACGACGAGGAGATCGATCGCGTCGCGGAGTGGTCCGGATTCGCCGAGCGCTTCGACGCTGCGTCTGAGGAAGCGTCCCGTGATCTGATGTCACGTCTCGCGGAGATGTACTCGATCGATACTCTCTGCGTCACGCTCGGACCGAACGGCGCGCGCGCGCTTCATCGCGGAGAGTACGCCGAGCACCCGGGCTTTCGCGTCGACGTAGCAGACACGGTCGGTGCGGGGGATGCGTTCCTGGCGGCGTTCCTCGACTCGTACTTCTCAGACCTCCCGCTCAGCGAATGGGTCGAGCGCGGCAATCGGCTCGCCGCCTACGTCGCCTCGTGTCGCGGAGCGACACCGAAGAGCGGTCGCGAAAAGCTCACGAGCTGACGATCGATCTCAACGATCGAGCGGAGCCGTGTTCTCGAGCACGCCGATGTACGGCAGCGAGCGGTACATCTGTTTGTAGTCGAGCCCGTACCCGACGACGAACTCGTTGGGGATCTCGAAGCCGCTGTACGCGACCTTCACGTCGACCTCACGACGCGACGGTTTGTCGAGAAGCGCGGCGATCTCGAGCGACGAGGGGTGACGCTGCTCGAGAAGCCTCGTCAAGAAATCGGCTGTGCGGCCCGTGTCGACGATGTCCTCGACGAGGAGCACGTGCTTGCCCGTGATGTCCTCGCTGAGATCCGCGCGCAGCTCGACGCGACCGCTCGACTCCGTGCCCGCCTCGTAGGAGGAGACATCGATGTAGTCGAATCGTAGCGGCACGCGAACCTCTCGGGAAAGATCCGCGAAGAAGACGAGCGAGCCCTTGAGGATGCAGACCATCACGAGCTCTTCGCCTTCGTAGTCTCGCGTGATCTCGTCGGCCATCTCCTGGCGTCGGCGAGCGATCTCGTCGGCGGGAATGAGTACGCGCACGTCTTCGGCGTGTGTGACCTGAGACATTCGACCCTCTCTTCTCCCCGCAGAAAGATACCATCACGAGAAGACGAGGCAAGTGCGACGCGTCCCCCAAGCACGAAGTTCCGGGAATGGCAGCGAATTAATGGGCGCCGACCCGAGAGCCGACGCCCTTGGCGGAATGCGGAGAGGGGGAGAGCCGAACGCGCGCGGCAAGTCGGCGTCATCCCTACGGAAACCTCCACGGGGAAAACGTGACAGATGATCGCCCCCTCCCGCAGATCGAGCCTCGGTCGCGACTCAGGAGCTCGCCGGCCACATCGCGGCCAAGATCAATGCCGTGACGAGACCGTACGCAGCACCGTCCAGCACGTCACAAACGAGTCGACGCGTCCCCTTGCGAAACCAGATGCCGTTGAGGATCCCTCCGGAGCTGTGCGCGAGCACCGCGACGACGAGCGAGACGATCTGAAAGTAGACGACCGTGCCCAGCATCATCTTCCCCATGCTCGACTGCGACGGCCAGTGGCAGAGCATGCCCCACGGACCAGCCTTGAGACGCGCCTGCGCCTCTTCGCTCTTCATGTCTTCGGGGCTGCAAAACGGATACATGTACGTGCCCGGCTGGATGTCCAGGTCGCGCACGGCCCCGATGAACTTCTCCTCATCGGGCAACTGGATGAGGTCCTTCTCGTGATGCGGAAGAACCATCCACACGAGACAACTCACGACGTCAGCGGCGAGACCCGCGAGAAAAACCGCGAGAAAAACCGCGAGCAAGAGACTGACGAGCAATTCGATTCGTATCCCTCGCACTTTGTCGGCTTGGACCCGTTGGCTTCGATCCCTCGGTCGGCGATAATGCCGCCCGTGGAGTATCGAGAATTCGCGCAACAGATCGTCACCGGCGACTCCGTCGAGATCAAGCTCACGACGCCGCCAACCGATCTCACCGACGAGAATCCGGGTGAGCCGCTTCGACTCGAGGAGCCCGGTCGCCCCGAGAATCTACAGATCGTCCCGGTCGAAGACACGAAGGTGCCGTCGGTCGAGGGCTATCACGATCCCGATCAGCGCCCGCGCATCCTTCACGCCTTCGCGAATCACGAGTTCCAGGCGGTCGAACTCTTCGCTTGGGCGGTCCTCGCCTATCCCGACGCTCCGGCCGACTTTCGCAGCGGGCTCCTCCGCATCCTCGAGGAAGAGCAGCGCCACACGCGCATGTACATCGCACGACTCGAGGCCTTCGATGCCGAGTTCGGCGACTATCCCGTCAGCGGTTACTTCTGGAACAAGACACCCGATCTGACGACGCCTGGGCGGTTCGTCTGCGCGATGTCGCTCACCTTCGAGAACGCCAACATCGATCACACGATCGAGTCGGCCGCGGCCGTGCGGCGAGCGGGTGACGAGAGGACCGCCCGCGTCATCGATCAGATCCACGAGGACGAGATCGGCCACGTTCGATTCGGTCGAGAGTGGCTCGAGCGCTTCAAGGACCCCGATCAATCGCTTTGGGAAGCGTATTGCGCGAACGTGACGTGGCCGCTGCGCCCGGCGCTCGCGAGAGGGAAGGACTTCTCGCGACGCGGACGCGAGCTCGCGGGTCTCGATGAAGATTTCATCGAACGCCTGGAGGCAAGCGATCGGAAGGCGGACGAGCCGTGACCCTCGGGCCACACCTCCTCATTGCCAATCTCGACTGCGAGTGCGAGTTCGCGCGAATCCAGCTCGAGAAAGAGCGCGGTGCTGCACAAGGCCCCCTCACTCTCCCTCGTGCTACGCTCGAGACAATCTCCGCTTTCGGCACTTTGCTACGTTGCGTCTCGTCTCATCCGAGTGACGTGCTTTGGCTCCCTACGGCGATCGACACCGATCGTGTCGTCGACGTGCCCGGTCTTTCGCGGCCGCAAATCTACTCCGAGATCTGGCCACCGCCCGCCAACCGTCCCCACGTGATCGCCTGGGGAGCCACACCGGCGATCTACGAGCTCGACGAGAGACTCGAAGGCTCACCCGACGCCGCCGCCCACGTCAACGATCGTGAGTTTTGCCTCGGCGTAGCCCGCGAGCTCGGTTGCGCCTTGCCGCACGCGTCGGTCGTACGCAGTGTCGAGGAGCTCGGAGCCCATCTCGAATCCGCACCGGCAACTCACGGGGACGAAGCCCGCTGGGTCGTCAAGTCTCCGTTCTCGGCGGCGGGCCGCTCACGAGTCATCGGACGCGGCCGATCCTTGGAATCCGGCGACGCTCGCCGCGTCACGAATCTGCTCGCCGCTCAGGGTCGATTGATCTTCGAGCCGTGGATGCAGCGAACCGCAGATTTCGGGTGCTTGGTTTCGGTCGACCGCGATGGCGTTACCGGGTTCGTCAACTGGCACGCTCAAGAGATCGATGCACACGGCCGGTTCCGAGGAATCCGACTCGTCGATTCTCAGGCACCGTTCGATCTCGACGAAATCGAGCGAATCGCGAATCAGGTCGCCCGACGTGCAGCGGACGAGGGGTACTCCGGACGGGCTTCGATCGATTTCTGGACGTACCTCGACTTGGACGGAGTGGAGAGACTCCATCCGCTCGGGGAGATCAACGCTCGATGCAGCTTCGGCCATATCGCCAACCTGCTGCGTTTTTGGCTAGAGCGAAGCACCCCGTGGATCGCCTCACGAGGGATGTGCCTCCGCTTTGGAAGCCTCTCGCAGGAATCGGAGAATCCCGATCGGATCGCTCTCTTGCTCCCCGACGAAAACGGTCGCAACGCCGCCTGGATCGAGCCCGCGACCTGATCGATCACTCGACCGGCTTGTCGAGGAGCAGCGCCCTCGCGTAACGCACGGGCGGCGAGCCGAATGACAGCACCTTGTCGTGGTAGGTCTTGAGATCGAACTGATCGCCACGAAGCTTCTCGACCTCGGCGCGAAGATCGCGATGCTCCTGGTATCCGACGAAGTACGTCGAGAGCTGCGCCGAGGTCAGCTGCGCGCGCACCCACTTCGCCGCAGCTTCGCGCTCCTCCTGGAACGTGTCCTCGATCATCAGCTTCAAGGCCTCGTCGCGCGTCATGCCGTCGACGTGAATCGCCTGATCGATGATCGCGTTGGCGATGCCACGCAGGTACCACTTGAGCGCGATGAGCTTCATCAGCGGGTCGCCGCCGTAGTAGCCCTCGTCGGCCATCATCTGCTCGGTGTAGACCGCCCACCCCTCGATGAAGGTCCCCGACGCGAGCACGGCGCGCAGCGTCGAGGGATAGCGATTCGAGTGCGCAAGCTGCAGGTAGTGACCGGGCACAGCCTCGTGAATCGTCAGGTTGTGCACCGAGCGCGTGTTGTACTCGCGAAGAAACGAAAGCACCTGCTTGTCGTTCCAGTCCTTCGGGAGAGGCGAAACCGCGTAGAACGTCTTTTGCCCCACGTCGAGCGGCCCCGGCGAGTCGCAGTACGCGAACGACACGCCGCGTTGAAACTCGGGCATCTCGATGATCTCGATCGGATCGTCGGGAATCGTGATGAGGTCCTTCTCGCGCACGAACTTGTTGATCTGCTCGAGGGAGCTCTCCGCCATCTCGATGATCTTGCCGCGCTGCGGCATGTCTTGGTAAGCGATCTCGAGCGCCGCACGAATGATCGCCTGCTTGAAGTCGTCACGCGGATTCTTGAGAAACGTCGTATACGGGTGCTTCTCCTTGTAGACCTTCTTCGACAGCTCGTACATCTCGGCGCGGACACGCACGAGCTCGCTGTCAGCACGCTCGCGAACCTGCTGGCGTGTCAGCGGAGAACCGAGCGAGAACCCGAGCTTACGGTCGTAGAGCTTCGCACCGATGCGGAAGTCGGCCTTCGCCTTCGGCAGAACCTCTTCCACGAGCCACTTCTGGTGCGTCTCGATCGCCGCACGAGCCGTGTCGATCGCGCTCTCGAGTCTCTTGCGCGCCTCGACGTCGAGCTTGTCGAGGTCGGGCTCGACCATGTTCTTGATCACGGAGAGAACACCGCGGTTCTGCTTGACGGCGGTCTCGGCATGGATCGTCGGCACACGATCAGGCTCGAGCGTAGCGCGTACCTGCTCGAGGAGCCTCGGAAACTGCTCGAGTCGCGAGGCGACGTTGCCGAGCCTCTCGGCGACCGCAGCGAAGTCGCGTGCGACGAGACTGTAGACCGCCCCACCGCACAGCGCAGTGTAACGAAGCGGATTCCACGCCCACTCTTGAAGCTCCTCGAGACGAAAGAGATCTCCTTCGAGCTCGTGACGAAGGAGCTTGTAGTCGACCTGGTTCGCCCGCGAGAGCTGCGCGACGGGAATCGTGTCGAGCTCGGCGAGCACCGACTTGTAATACGCGACCTTCTTCGCGCGCGCCGCGGCGCTGACGTCGTCGAGCTGCCCGTCGAATCGGTGGTCTCCGAGCGACGTCGCACCGACGGGAACGAGCGCGGGAAACTCGTCGAGGTAGCTCTTCGAAAGCGCCCCGAACTTCGCGTCCGACGCGCTCCCGCAGGACGTCAAGCTCACCGTCCAAACGCTCCAGCTCACGACGAGCCAACCAAACGCCCGAGACCTTTCCCGTACTTTCGACATCTCTGCTCCTCGACGAATCGAAACCCTTTTGTGAAAACGAGTTCCGATTCTGCGAAACCGAAGGCCGATCATCGAGTCTAATTCTCCGTGCTGACGGAGAATCGCAGGTGTTACACGGTTCTTACGCCGCGAGCCCATTCGGCGGGTACGGTCGAAATCAGAAAACCACGCGTCTTTTCCTCGGGCGATCCTCAGAAGGAACACGTCGATGAAATCCCACCAGCTGCTCGCTCTCGTCTTGTCGTTCTCTCTCGTCGCGGTGACCGCCACGGCCCTCGCGCAGGAAGTCACGAAAGTCCAAGAGGGCACGCCGGTCCAAGAGGGCACGCCGGCAAAACCCTCGGAGAAAACCGCGAAAGCGCCCGCAGGGCCGGCTCCGAAGGCTCCCGCGAAGGCTCCTGCACTGATCGCTCCCCCGAAGAAGCCGGCCGCGCGTCCCATCGTCCAGATGGCGATCCTCCTCGACGCGTCGAGCAGCATGAGCGGACTGATCCACCAGGCAAAGACGCAGCTCTGGCAGATCGTCAACCAGTTCGCGCTCGCGAAGCAGGGTGGCCAGTCGGTCGACCTCCAGCTCGCGTTCTACGAGTACGGCAAGAACACTCTCTCCCCACAGGACAAGTGGGTCCGCAAAGTCAGCGCGTTGACGACGAACCTCGACCTCGTCTCGAAGGAGCTCCACTCGATCCAGGCCGCGACGCGCGCCGGTGGCGACGAGTACTGCGGCACGGTCATCCAGCGAGCCGTCGACGATCTTCAGTGGAGCCAGAACAACGCCGACCTCAAGGTGATCTTCATCGCCGGGAACGAGTCCTTTAAGCAGGGACCGGTCGACTACCGCTCGGCGTGTCGCGCCGCGATCTCGAAGGGCATCCTCGTCAACACGACCTACTGCGGAACGCGATCGAAGGGCCTCTCCGACGGCTGGGCCGAGGGAGCTCGCCTCGCGGATGGCAGCTACACGTTCATCGATCAGAACGCTCGCGTCACGCGCGCGGTCGCGCCACAGGACTCGCAGATCCGCAAGCTCAACTCTGCGCTCAACGAGACGTACGTACCCTTCGGCGCCCAGGGCCAGAACGGTTTCCGTCTCCAGGCCCAGCAAGACAAGGCCGCCGCCGAAAATCGCGACGGGACGATCATCGAACGCAGCGCGACGAAGTCCTCGAAGCTCTACTCGAACGCGGGCTGGGATCTCGTCGACGCGATCGAGCGCGGCACGGTCAAGCTCGAGAAGCTCGACGAGAAGTCGTTGCCGGCCGACTTGCGCAAGCTCTCGCTCGACGAGCGCAAAGAGTACGTGATGGAGAAGTCGCGCAAGCGCGCTGAGATCCAGAAACAGATCCAATCGCTCTACGCCGATCGCAACAAGTACTTCGCCGATTCCGCCAAGGTGCAGCTCGCACGCCGCAAGGCAACGAGCAGATCGACCGTGGATCCGTCCGCCTCGAACAGTGCACGCCCCGGGAGTCCGTCGGCCGGCGCCGACGCGAAAAGCCTTCGCAATCGATCGAATCTCAAAATCGCGGGCAAGGCCAAGAAGCGAGCCGGCGTCGTCGCTGAAGACGAAGCCACTGGCGAAGCGAAAGGCGGCCGCAACCACCGAAAGATCCCTCCCGTCGCCGAACGGTCCGGTCTCCGTCAGAAGCAACAGCAACAGTACGGTCAGGCCGTCATCGAGACGCTGAAGAAGCAGGCCGCCAAGAAGAACATCGTCATCAAGACGTACGGCGACGAAGACAAGACGAAGGAAGAGAAGCTCGAGAAGAAGAGCGAAGAGAAGAAGGCGGAGCCGAAGACGGAAGACAAGACCGAGAAGAAGGCCGAAGAAAAGGCCGAAGAAAAGGCCGAGCCGAAAGCCGATGACAAGACCGAGTCGAGGTCCGAAGGCCAGGAGAAGGCCGAGGACTCGGCCGACAACTGAGAATCTCTCCCCCACCCTCTGTGACTCGTTAGAGCGAGGCAGGCTTCCACTGTGAAACCTGCTTCGCTTTTTTCATCGCGCAGAACCCTACCGGCTCCGAGCTCCGCTGTCCGATTCCGGACACCGGACGTCCGCATCCGGACACTCGGCTCGCGAGAGCTCGATTCGGGTCGCTCTGCCCGCAAGGCTTCGTGACTCGAGCGTTGGCCACGCGTTTGCATGCAAACGTCGAGCATGCGAATCGTCTACGACCAAGGAACGCTCGTCGTCGAGAACGAGCCTCCCGATGTCCCGTTCGTCCGACCTCGGTCTCTGTCGTTTCTCCGCTGGGACGATCGGGTCGATCGCTGGCGATGTTTCGCGCAGCGGCTGCCCGATCTCCTCGGTTGGGCCGAGCAGCACGGGCGAGTCGCAGTCGTCGAGACTCCTCGACCTCGCAACTTTCACCTGCGCTTCGTTCGCGCCGATGCGCTTCCGTCACTTCGGGGCTACCAGCAGTCGGCCCTCGAGAGTTGGCTGCACGCCGGCCGACGCGGCCTCGTCAGCCTGCCCACGGGAAGCGGCAAGACTCGCGTAGCGATCCACGCCATCTTTCGGTCGGCGCTTCCGACACTCGTGGTCGCGCCGACCCGACAACTCGTGGAGCAGTGGCGCACGTCACTGGCCAATCTCTACCACGGTCCCGTCGGCGTGTTCAGTGATGGCCGACGCGAAATCCATCCGATCACCGTGGCGACCTACGCCAGTGCGCATCTCCACGTCGACCGATTCGGTGCGCACTTCGACTTCCTCGTCCTCGACGAGGCACATCACCTCTGCGCGGAACGCTGGCAAGAGATCATCCAGATGTGCGTGGCACGCCAGCATCTGGCACTCACGGCGACGCCACCGATCGAACCGGTAATGCGCTCGCAGGTCGAAAACCTCGTCGGTCGGGTCTGTTACGAGCTCTCCACCGCTTCGCTCGTCGGCAAGCCGCTCGCGAATCTCGAATCACGTGTCCTCCCCGTCGAGCTGTCGCCTGACGAGCGAAAGGTCTACCGAGTCCATCGCCACATCTTCGAAGCGAACTATCGTCTCTTCTGCTCGCGCGCCGAAGCAGGAGAGGAGCGCGCCTGGACCGACTACGTTCGTTGGGCCCATCGAGCGCGGGAGGGCCGAGAGGCACTGCGCGCCTATCGCAGAGCTCGACGGACCGTCGACCACGCGCGACGCAAGATCGAGGTCGTCGATGAGCTCCTCGACCGCCACGCACGAGACCCCGTACTCGTATTCGTAGCGGACAACGCTTCGGCGTATCGCATTTCGCGGGAGCTTCTCATCCCGGCGATCACTTGCGAGATCGGAAGGAAGGAGCGGGAGCGAATCCTCGAGCGCTTCGCCACCGGAGAGCTCGGAGCGATCACCTCCTCTAAGGTTCTCGACGAAGGAATCGACGTGCCCGCAGCCACGGTCGCTGTCTTGGTCGGAGCCTCCGGGGGAACTCGACGGAAGGCGCAGCGAGTGGGACGAGTCTTGCGGCCCTTTCCGGGCAAGAGCTCCGCACTCGTCTACGAAATACTCTGTGTCGACACCGTAGAATGGCGACGCGCCTGGGCGCGACGAGAACACGATGCTGCCGTCCCGACTGCTCAGATTTGAGGTCGCAGACGGATTCGTCGAGCCGCGCTGGCTCGACGTCAGGCACGTTCGGTTGGCTCGTCGATTGCTCGAGCGATATCGAGCACTCGAAGGCTCGACGCTGAACGAGTTCGAAATCGCGCTCGAGAACTCGAACGAAGCTCTCGACACGGACACGCGTCTCCTCTCCGGACTTCGCCGGGTCATCGAAGAGTCGATCGAGCTCTCGATACCCGACGACCCGACTCCGCGCGCACTTCGCGAACGACTATTCGTCCTAGCGGCTAGATCGCGAACGCTGAACGTCGAGGAGTCACTGACGAGAGCGAGCGAGGAATTCGCCATCCCGCCCGACGAGATCGGCGAGCGACTCTATGGCGATCTCCGAACGAACCGCCGCGTCCATGCGAGTGGACTCCCGACTCCGACGGCTGTCGTTCGTCGCTACCATCTGCGCCTCGTGCAAGGCCTACTCCTCCACGCTGAACGATTGCGAGTCGACTTACGAGGCTGCGTGCGCGCCTCGTATCGAATCGCCAAGCTTCAAGGCTTGATCGTCACCGCCCGACCGGATAGCGACCTCGACCTCTGCCTCGAGATCAGCGGACCGGCATCGCTCCTCAAGCGCACTCGAAAGTACGGATACGCCTTGGCGAAGTTTCTCTGCGCCTGCGTTTCGGCGGACCGCTATCGACTCGAGGCACGGTTGCTCCTCGGGGGCGAACGCGCGCGACTTCTTCTGACCGAGTGCGACGCCCTCGCTCCCGACGTGTCGGCGGACCGAGACGACGAGTTCGACAGCAAGCTCGAGAAACGCTTCCACTCCGACTTTCTCCGGCTGAACTCCGATTGGGAGATTCTGAGGGAGGCGAATCTCATCGCGTACGGTGCTCACGTCGCCATTCCGGACTTCACCCTCCGACACCGGACTCGAACGGACCGTATCGTCGATCTCGAGATCGTCGGCTTTTGGACTCACGACTACCTTTCGAGAAAGCTCGAGATCTACGGGAAAGTCTCGAAGGAAGGAACACGACCGCTGATCCTCTGCGTCGCAGACCGACTCGTCTGCGACAGCGAATCACGAGAGCTGGGAGCCGACGTGATCAGGTTTTCGACCCGGGTCCCGGTCGAACAGGTCCTACGACGCCTCGAAGAGCTCGCCTGAGACTTCTGTTGCCCCCCCTCACCCCTCCCCGCTACGATGGCATCGACCGCAGAGGAGGGCTGCCCGATGACTCCCGAAGAGTTCGTCCACAATCCACCGCGCCAGACCCAGCTGGGTTCGCTCGGTCGGGTTTGTCGACTGGGGCTTTCGACGCGTGGAAATACGAAGCTCGAATCGGTCGATGTCCTCGAAGCGTTTCGTCGCGGAGTCAACTACTTCAATTGGTGCGGGTACGACGACGGGCTCGCGGCGGCCGTCAGACGACTCGGCCCGCTGCGACAAGAAATCCTCATCGCCGTCCAACTCTCTGCACGTGACAGAGCCGGCGCAGAGAAGGAGCTTCGCGGCTACTTCGACATGCTCGGCACGGAGTACGTCGACGTCGTCACGTACTACTATCTCGAGCACGAGGATGAATGGGACGAGGTTTCGAGCCCTGACGGTGCCGGCGCCGCGTTACGGCGGGCGGAGCTCGAAGGGAGCGTGCGCGCGATCGGCGTGACGACGCACCAACGGTCACTGGCAGCGAAGATCGCGCAAGATCGAGCGGTCGACTTGATGATGGTTCGCTACAACGCGGCGCACCGTGGCGCCGAGACGGAAGTCTTCCCGTCGACGAGCCAGGCGAAGATTCCCGTCGTCGCGTACACGTGTCTGCGTTGGGGCGCGCTCCTGAAATCGACTCCGGACGATCCGAAAGGGTTCGAGCCTCCCGGCGCGGCCTCGTGGTATCGTTTCGCTCTGTGTCATCCCGCGGTATCGCTCGCGCTGATGGCCCCGAACGGCCGCGCCGAGCTCGAGGAGGATCTCTCGCTGCTCACCGAATGGCGGGGCCTCGACGACGAGGAACACGCGATGCTCTGCGAACACGGCGATCGCGTCTACGAACACGCCGGAGAATTTCCGTGATTCGCCTATCCTGCCTTCTCGCTTTCTTCGTTCTGTCGACAATCAAGGGACTCTGCGCAGAGGACGCTGACGAAGGAACACTCGTCGTGGGTCGCATCGTCGATGCGGAAACCGGCCAGGTCCTACCGGCTCGCCTCTACATCGTCGGACCTGACGGAAAGTCGCATTTCGCACGTTCGGCCGGCCCGAAGGGATCCGCCGTTCGCTACGACAAGCAACGTGGAACGAGCTTCGAACGACACACGACGCTCTCGGCGCACCCGTTCAACGCGACGCTAGAGCCCGGACGCTACCGCTTCACCGCGGTTCGCGGCAAGGAGTTCCTCGAGACGAGCCAAGACGTCTTCGTCGCGGACAAACAGGTCGACGTGACACTAAAGCTGAAACGCTGGATCGACATGGCCGCCCGCGGTTGGTACTCGGGAGACACGCACGTTCACCGCACGCTCGCCGACCTGCCGAACGTCGTCCTCGCCGAGGACCTCAATGTCGCGTTCCCGCTGACGCAATGGGAGACGCACGCCTACAACGCTCCACGCATTCCGAAGGCGGATCCGAAGTCGACGATCCCCGACGAGCCGAAGTGGCACTTCGTCGACAAGGCCCACGCAATCCACCCGCGCAACACCGAGTACGAGATTTTCACCGTCGACCGCAAGAGCCACCACCTCGGCGCATTCTTCGTCATCCGACACAAGAAGCCGTTCAAGACCGGTGTACCGCCCGTCTCCGAAATCGCGCGCGAAGCCCGACGGCAAGGCGCGCTGCTCGAGCTCGACAAGCACAACTGGCCGTGGTCGATGGCGATCGTTCCGATCATGAACATCGATCTCTACGAGCTCACGAACAACCACATCTGGCGCACGGACTACTACTTCAAAGGCTGGGGAGAACAGCCCGGAAAGTACATGGGCGTGACGAGCGATACCGAGAACGGCTGGACGCGCTTCGGCTTCAAGAACTACTACGCGCTGCTCAACTGTGGTTTTCGACTGCGACCGACGGCGGGCACGGCTTCGGGGGTCCACCCCGTACCACTCGGTTTCGGTCGTGTCTACGTCGAGCTCGACTCGAAGAAGCCGCTCGATCCCGACGAGTGGACGAAACGACTCAACGAAGGACGCAGCTTCGTCACGACCGGTCCGATGCTCTTTGCGAACGTCGAGGGGTATGCGCCCGGTGCAACGATCAAATTCGATCCCACGGGGAAGGGAAAAGCCGAGCTGAGCTACAACGTACGCTGTGAGAGCCCGCTCAAAACCTCGAAGGTCGAGATCATCGTGAATGGCCAGGTCATCGACGTCCCAGGAGAGGTCCGCGGCGACGAAGCCCCCTTCGTCACGTACGTTCGCAGAGGAATCCCCGTCATGGAGTCGTTCTGGATCGCTTCGCGCGCCTGGTACACGCTACCGAACGGCCGCAAGCGCTTCGCGCACTCGAGCCCGACGCACGTCGATGTCGAGAGCAAGCCCGTCCGCCCGAAGAAGGACGAGGTCGAGTACCTGATGAAGCGCGTCAGCGACCAGATCGCTCGCAGTCAGGACCACCTCCCGAAAGCTGCCATCGACGAGTATCGCCAAGCGCTCGCAGCCTACCGAAAACTGCTCGGATCGGCGAAATGATCGGGTCCTCCGGCCCCTGGAAATCCTTGATCGACTGCATGCTCTCGCCTACCTTCGAGGCTTCGAATTACCCAGGTTCGGTCAGCCGAGGAAAAGTATGCCGATTCAACGCTCCGCGCTCGCCTCCGTTTTCTCCATCGCACTGGTCACCCTCTTCATCGACGCGGCGACCGCGCAAGAGTGGACACGCTTCCGCGGACCCAACGGCACGGGCCTCAGCGACGCGAAGACCATCCCGGTCAAGTTCTCCGAGTCCGACTACAACTGGAAGGTGAAACTTCCGGGTGTCGGTCACTCGCAGCCGGTTTTCTGGGGCGGCAAAATCTTCATCACGAGCGCGCTCAAAAAGGGTGCCGAGCGTCTCGTCCTCTGCCTTGACGAGAAGGACGGAAAGACCCTCTGGATCAAGCGCCTCACGAACAAGACGCACGGCAAGCACCGACTCAACAGCTACGCGTCCGCGACGCCGGCCGTGGACAAAGACAGCATCTACGTCTCGTTTGCGAACTCGGACAAGTACGTGCTTTACGCGTATGGTCACAAGGGCGAGCCGAAGTGGGAGTACGACCTCGGCGAGTTCACGAGCCGACACGGACAGGCTCTCTCACCGATGCTCTTCGAGGACCTCGTGATCATCGGCAAGGAGCAAGGTCGCGACTCCCCCGAGAGTGCCTCGAGCTTCATCGTCGCGGTCGACAAGAAGACGGGCCGCGAGCGCTGGAAGGCTCCGCGCAACACCAAGACCGTGTCCTACAGCACGCCGTGCATCTTCGAAACGAAGGACGGCGAGCCGCGCCTGCTGTGCAACAGCCAAGCGCACGGTATCTCTTGCCTCGATCCGCGCACGGGCAAGATGATCTGGTGGAACGAGTGCTTCGACAAACGCTCGGTCTCCTCGGCGGTCTTCGTCAACGGACTCGCCTTCGGGTCCTGCGGCTCGGGGGGTGGCGGCAACTACCTGGTCGGCGTCCGCCCCGGTGGCAAGGGCGACGTCTCGAAGACGCACGAAGCGTTCCGTATTCGCAACTCGGCTCCCTACGTGCCCACCCCGGTCGCCGAAGGCCATCTCCTCTTCACCTTCTCCGATCGCGGCGGCATCGCCTCCTGCATCGACACGAAGGCCGGCAAGGCGCTCTGGCAAAAGCGCGTGAATCGCGAGCTGTCGTTCTCGGGCTCACCCGTCAATGTCAACAGACGCATCTACTGCGTCTCGGATCAAGGCAAGGTCGTCGTCATCGCGGCTTCGGCGGAGTACAACCTGCTCGCGGAGAACGATCTCGGCGAGCCGAGCCGCTGCACACCCGCAATCTCGAACGGGCGCATGTACCTGCGCACGTTCAACGAGGGCGCGGACTACACCCACCTGATCTCGGTCGGCGGCGGCAAGGTCGCTAAGAAGTAGCTCGCCGAGAAAACGCCAGCGCGACGACGAGATTCACGGGCAACGCATACAGCCCCGGGTGCACGCCGAAGGGCTTCGAGTGCCCTGTGATCGGAAGCGCGATCGCGATCACGAGGCCGACGACGAGCCCCCAAAACGCCCCATCGCCTCCCAGTCCTCGCCAATGCAGCCCGAGGAAGAACGCAGGCGCGAGCTGGACGAGCAGATCGAATTTGCGATCGAGGATCTTGATCAGAGTCGAGTCGCGCGCGGGGATCGCGATCAGCACGAGCAAGCCGAGGAGAAGCCACGAGCCGAACTTTCCCACGCGAGTGAGCCGCCGTTCACTGAGGTCGCTCCGCGCGACGCGCCCGAAGAGGTCCTTCGTGATCATCGACGAGATCGAGAGCAGCGCCGAGTCGGCCGTCGACATGATCGCCGCCAGTATCGCCGCAAAGAGTACGACGACGAGCCAGTATCCGAGCGCCGAAGACTCCTGAATCACGCGGCACATCGATGTCAGGACACGATCCGCGCTCGCCCCCTCGAGATCGGCGAGCCGCGGAATCGCGGTCACACCGACGATGACGACGATCGTCGTAGTCAGGAGCGGCAGAAACGCCATCGCCGCGAGGCTCCGCTGCAGCACGCGGGGCTCTCGCGCTGCAAAGATCCGCTGCACCGCCTGAGGGTAGAGCGCCGCGCCGATTCCTACGATGAAAATGTAGCTCAGCCATTCGCGGATGCCTGCGGCGTCCGGAGGCATCGCCTTCTCTCGAAGCGTCTCCGAGCGAACGATGAGCTCGGTCGTCTCGCCGAGAGATCCGAACTCGCGAAAGACGAGCATGAGCAGAATCGAGAAGCCGGTGAAGAGAACCGCGCCCTGGAGCACGTCGGTCCACGCGACCGCTCGCAGACCACCGAGGGACTCGTAGACGACGATCACGAGCGCGAGACCGACGACTCCCGCGAGGTAAACGCTCGGCGAATCACCACCGGTGAACCCCTCGATCGCCTTCCCCATGGCGACGAGCTGCGAAAGCAGGTAGTTGAGAAGCGCGACGACCATCACGAGGCTCGCGAGCACGGTCAGCCTCGAATCGCCGAACCGATCGTCGAGGAAGTCCGCCGGCGTGATATAGCCACGGCGGTGCGCTCGCGCGTAGAGCCTCGGCGCGAGAAGAAGATACCCCACGACGATCGCCGTCATGAAGTGGAGACTCATCAACCACGAGAAGCCCACGCGATACGCCTTGCCCGTGTACCCGACGAGCGTGTTGCCGCTGTACTGCGTCGCGTAAAGCGTGAGGAGCAGAACGACGAAACCGAAGCCTCGCCCGGCGAGATAGAAGTCCGAGAGGTCGTTCGCGACGCGTCGTCGGTAGCTCCACCAGCCGATCGCGATCAACGCGACGAGGTACGCGCCGATCAGCGTCCAAGCACCCGGCCCGAAGGGAATGATC
>CAYZGY010000007.1:12253-28758 GCA_964478085.1 uncultured Planctomycetia bacterium | reverse complement strand
CGCTCGACGTCCCTCGCTTTCGTGCTGCCCGTTCTTCTCATCTCGACTTGGTCGCTTCGCTCGGAGGAGAAACCCAATGTCCTCTTCCTCATGTCGGACGACCACGCGGCGCATGCGATCGGCGCGTACGGTGGCCGTCTCGCGCCGCTCAATCCGACGCCGACGCTCGATCGTCTGGCGCGCGAGGGCATGCTTCTCGAAAACGTGTTCTGCACGAACTCGATCTGCACGCCCAGTCGCGCGACGATCATGACGGGTCAGTACTCGCACGTGAACGGCGTCCGTACGCTGCGCGGCCAGATCAAGGCCGATCGTCAGCACCTCGCGCGACTGTTCAAAGGCGCGGGCTACGAGACGGCGATGGTCGGCAAGTGGCACCTCAAGGCCGAGCCGGGCGCGTTCGACTTCTACACAGTCCTGCCGGGTCAGGGCTCCTACTTCAATCCGATCTTCCGCGTACGCGGTAACAAGCAGTGGCCGCAAAACACGATTCGCGCGGCCGGCTACGACTGCAAGCACTCGTCCGACGCGATCACCGACATCTCGCTCAAGTGGCTGCGCACGCGCAAGGGAGGCAAGGGCAAGAACCGCAAGCCGTTCTTCCTCATGCACCACTTCAAGGCGCCCCACGACAACTTCGAGAACGCGGAGCGCTACGACTGGCTCTACGAGGACGTCGACATCCCGGAGCCCGAGAGCCTCTGGAAGCGCGAGAAGCACGGTCCCGCGGGCAAGCCGCGATACGGCACCTCGGTCGGCAAGCGAAACAAGCGACGCAACATGGGAGACCACATGTTCGTCGACAAGAAGCTCGACGACGAGAAGTACCAGCGCACCGCGTACCAGCGATACCTGAAGAAGTTCCTACGCACGGTGCGCGGTCTCGACGACAACATCGCACGACTGCTCGCACACCTCGAGAAGACCGGCGAGCTCGACAAGACCGTGATCGTCTACACGGCCGATCAGGGCTTCATGCTCGGGGAGCACGACTACATCGACAAGCGGTGGATGTATGAAGAGTCGCTGCGCATGCCGTTCATCGTCCGCTACCCGCCGAAGGTTCCGGCGGGCAAGACGAACGACGCGATCATCAACAACGTCGACTTCACGCCGACGCTCCTCTCGATCGCCGGCATCGAGAAGCCCGACTTCATGCAAGGTCGCAGCTTCTGGTCGATCCTCCAGGGCAAGCCGACACCGGCCGACTGGCCGCAGGAGACCTACTACCGCTACTGGATGCACATGGCGCACCACGACAACCCCGCGCACTACGGCATTCGCACACGCGACTTCAAGCTTATCCACTTCTACGGCCTCCCCCTCGACGCAGCGGGCGCGGTCAAAAAGCCGACCGAGCCCCACTGGGAGCTCTACGACCTCCGCAAGGATCCGAAAGAGCAGAGCAACCTGATCGCGTCGCCCGAGTACGCGGCGAAGCTCGCAGAGCTCAAGGGAAGACTTTCGGCTCTCCAAGAGCGAGTCGGAGATCAGGCACCGGAGCCGACGGAACGGAAGTAGCTCCTCTCGCCGGATTCCGCCGCCCGGCGAGGTCGAGTATCATAGCCTGAGACATGACCTCGCTCCTCGACCACGGAGACCAACAACGTTGCCAGTACTGCCAGGGAGCGCTCGATCTGCGTTACCACTTCTGCGTGCACTGCGCGACGGTCTACCGGGAGCCGGACGAGTCGGTCTACGGAACCGAGCCCGACTTTCAGCCGAGGTACTTCACACGCCTCAACACCGAGGGGCAGAGCGCGATCACGCTGTTCTTCCTCACGGCGATCGTTCTCGCCGGACTCGGTGGAATCACGATCGTCGCGGGGATGGAGAACCTCGCGACGACGCTGTTCCTCCAATGGATCGCGTTCGGCTCGATCACGGTCGTGTTCGCGATCAAGAACCGCGACGAGGTCCGTGAGCTCTTCGGCCCGCCCCGCGCCCATCCGGCGGCATGGACGTGCGTACCGATCCTCGCGGCCCTGCTCGTGGTCAATTGGGCCATCAATTGGTTCCTGATCCAGGAGCTCGGATCTCACGAAGACGATCTCGTCGACCTCCCGTTTCGGAAGCATCTGTCGACCGAGCTACAGGTGCTCCTGATCTGCGTCTTCCCCGGAATCTTCGAGGAGCTCGCGTTTCGCGGAGTGATCCAGACCCGCTTCGTCGCGATCTCGGGATTCTGGAGGGGAGCCGCGCTGACGTCGGCGCTCTTCACGATTCTCCACGTCAATCCGATCGGCACGCCGTACCTGTTCGTGCTCAGCATGTTCCTCTGCTGGGTACGTGAAAGGACTGGCTCGCTCTACCTGCCGGTCCTCCTCCACTTCGCCCACAATTGGGTGGTGCTGTTCGTGTTTCCGATGGTCGACGCATGAACGAACCGCCGCCGGCGCCTCGCACTTCCTCATCGAAGGGCTCGACCTACGTCCATCTCCTCGTGCTCCTCCTTTGTCTTGTCGTACTGATCGCAGGCGGCATCGCGACGACGGACAGCGAGCAGATTTTCCTGGATGGCGAATCTCTGCCTTCGCTATGTTCATGGCGCTGGATTTCTCCCGCAGGTTGTCCGGGTTGTGGGCTCACGCGCAGCGTCGTCAGTGCTCTGAAGCTCGACTGGCGCGAGTCCTTTCGGCTTCACCCAGGGGGGCTGCTGGTTCTGGCGCTCGTTTTCTCAGAAATCCCGTATCGCCTGGCACGACTACAAGGATGGGCCTCGGAATCTTTCGCACGCAAAGCGGGGTGGTTCGAGCGAATCGTTTTTCTTGTGGTACTCGGCTCGGGGCTCGCGAGCTGGATCGCACGAATCATCGCTGATTAAGGACGCTTCATGGAAGACGCCATCTTTTTAGTCGTCGTAATCCTGGTCCGCCTGGCCTTCCCCGTGATCTGCTGCGTCATCGCTTCGAACAAGGGACGCAACGCGGCGGCTTGGTTCTTCATCGGCCTCTTCTTTCCGTGCATCGGGCTGATTATCATTCTCTGTCTCTCGGACCTCAACGAGGAGCGAGCACGCTGGAATCGCCAAGATCGTGAATCACGAAGGCTACGCGAACAATTGAGGCAGGAGCGACTCAAGAACGAAGCGGTCCAGGACCACGTCACGGGTCGTCTCGACCACTTCGACGAACTCCTCGACGTGGATACGCGCCAGTTGGGAAGAGGACAGGCCGGCGGGCAGATCGGCTTCGACTCGAACACGCCTCCCGCCTTGCCGGGCGAACATCGCTCGCGAAGCTGGTACGTCAGCATCAACGGGCAGCGCTCGAACGCGCTGACCTTCGACCAGCTCAAGGATCTCTACGACAAGAAGCGGATCAACGACGAGGCGCTCGTGTGGTGCGAAGGCATGGTCGATTGGGTGCCGATCACCGAGGTTCCGGGTCTCATCGAGGAGTTGCTCTGACGTGTCCGCTCAAAACGGATCTCTCAAGCTCGACGGCCTCATCGAAGGCCCGATCCCTCCCTTCCCCGACGGCGGCTCGGCACTTCAAGACTGGGTGCGCGGCACGCGTGAGCAGGGGCTGACCTTTCACCTGAGTATCGACGGTCCTGCGTTCAGCCTCTTGCCGGATTCCAGTCCGCTCCGCTCGACAACCGACGGGGAGCTGCAGGAGAAGATTGCGGCGAGCCTGCGAACGCTGCTCGCGATCTATCCGGGCGAGCTCCACGGCCGCATCTTCTCGACGCTGCGCAGCTCGCACCTCCTCTCGGACACGGAAGTCCAATCGATCTACGCGATCTCGTCGCGCGGCCTCGACGTCCAGGAGCGACGCGTTCCGCGAACGACGTCGATCGACCCGACGCCGACGGGAATCGATTCCCGCAAGCTCATCCTCTTTGGCGGCGGTGCGCTCGTTCTCCTCATCGGGCTTGTCGCTCTCGCGTATTGGCTCGGCTTCGGACGACTGTGGAGCGCTCTGCGCGACCAGCAGCTTCCCGTCGACGCCGAGCGAATCGCGCTCGATACTTCCCCCGTCGACAAGTACCTGCACGTTGAACGAAAAGACCGCGTCTCGACGCTGGAGCTCACCATAACGCGAAAGAAGGCCTTCCCCGTCGATCTCGCCGCCGTCGACGCGACGGAGAAGGCCGCGCGTGACGCAGGCGATCTTCGCGGCTTGCTCGCGCTCGAGAAGCTCGTCGTCGACGGATCCCTGCGCTTCGAGTTTCTCGACGCCGACGGCAATCACCTGGTCTCACGAGAGATCGGCATCCGCGAGCTGCTCGATCAGGAGAGCACGACGAAGTTCGTCTCGCTTCGTGGAATTCCGAAGCTCGCGAAGGTGCGACTGAGTTTCTAGATAGGAACGCCCCATGCTTCGCGTCCGACTTGTCCTCTGCGTCATAGCCCTCTTCCCCACTGCGATCTCAGCGGATAAAGCCGAGACCATTCTCCTGACCGGGCAGGCCGCCGAGTCGAGAGACGATCTGCCGAACAAGCCGCGCTCGCCTGCGATTTATCGCGTCAGCATCGACGGGTCGAAGGTCACCCGGCTGACGGAGGGCGAAGGCTTCGCGTACGGCCCTCACTCGAGCCCAGACACAAAGCGCATCGTCTTCGCATCTTGGGGACGCGACCCGAAAGACATCTACAGCGCGGTCGAGGTGATGAATGCCGACGGCACGGATCGCACCGTCTTGCATCGGGCTGAACATCGAGACGGAAGCGACGAAGCTCTGGGCCTACGACGTCAAGAAGAAGAAGGTGCTCGAAATTCCGACGAAGGAACTCGAGTTCGCTACGGCGCCGTACGTCAACTTCCAGGCGGCGATCACCCGAAAAGAGCTAATCGAGCGGCAATAGGAGTTCGAGCGAGAACTCGGGAGAGAGAAGAAATGACTCTTCGGCGGCTGTTCCTCCGCGGATCGAGCATCAAGCCTCTCGCCCTTCTCGTTTCGGTGGGCATTCACCCTTTGGTCGCTGAAGACTCGTCGCCTTCGGGCGCGGAGCTCGGTCCTCCCCCTCCCGGCTACCAGTCGATGGCCGCGATCCAGCTTGCCGTTCTCTCCGGGCGATTGAAGCTTGTCGATCGTAAGCGGAAGGCCTCCGACACGATTCGCGTCGAGAAGGGCGTCGTCTACGGACAAGCCGGTGAGAAGAAGCTGAAGCTCGACCTCTACGCTCCGAAGACGATCGCGAAGCCGACGGCCGGCCTCATCTTCATCCACGGTGGCGGTTGGAAATCGGGCAAGCGCAGCGACTACCACTTCTACTGCGTCAAGTTCGCCGAGGCGGGCTACGTCGTCGCGACGATCACCTACCGACTCGCGCCGAAGCAGCCGTTTCCGGCAGCGATCGAGGACGTCAAGTGCGCCGTGCGCTGGATGCGCAAGAACGCGAAGAAGCTCGGAGTCGACCCGAATCGCCTCGTCGCGATCGGCGGCTCGGCCGGCGGACACCTCGCGATGCTCGCGGGCTACTCGTCCGACGTCGCCGAGCTCGAGGGAAAAGGCGGCCACGCAAACGTCAGCAGCCGCGTACAAGCCGTCGTCAACCTCTACGGCCCGACCGATCTACGCGGCGAGAAGGCACGAAACGACAAGACTGTCCACGGACTCTTCGGCGGCAAGAGTCTCGAGGAGGCGAAGCGCGCGTACGAGCTCGCGTCGCCGATCTACCACCTGTCGAAGGACGATCCGCCGACGCTGATCATCCACGGCACGATCGACGACATCGTCCCCGTCGCCCACGCCGACCGGCTGGCGAAGGAGCTCGCGAAGCTCGGCATCTCCCACCGCTACGATCGGCTCGAAGGCTGGCCGCACACGCTCGACCTCGCGCGCGTGACGAACGAACGCTGCCGAAAGCTGATGCTCGCCTTCTTCGCGAAGCACGTGCCGCCGAACGAGAGCCGGTGAGTCGGTTTTCGGGTTTTCCCGCTCGCCGCGACCCGGAAAATCACTTTCGATGGGGTCATTCTCCTTCAGGCATTTTTCAAGAATCGCTGGAGAGATCCATGCACTCTCGAAGGACCCTGCTTTCGGTCGCCGTATTCTGTCTTCTAAGCGCTCCACGCCGAGCTCAAGACCGTGATACCGAGAAGCGCGATCTCGAGAAAGCCAACGCGATCGACGAGCTGATCAAGCGCCTCCCGTGGAAGCGCTCGTCGCTGACGTGGGTCGACGGAAACGACGAGGCGAAGGAAGGGAAGTTCGTCGACTGCCAGGGCGAGCCGCTCAAGTTCGCGCGTTGGAACCCAGGCGATCCGAACAACTGGTCGAACTACCAGCACCGTGTCGCGATCGGCGCGGGAACGGGCGCAAATCTGCGCGACGAGACCGGCGCCCATCGATTCCGATACATCTGCGAATGGGACTACGAGTGAGCGCGAGAATCGGTCGACGTCGGAAGCCTACGTCGTTTCCCAGTCGACGGTACCCCGGTGCTCCGTCGGCACTTCCTCGAAGCGCTGCTGGAGCGACTCGCGGTCGGCTCCGCTCGGGAAGCTGAAGACGAAGTTCACCTGGCTCTTCGTGAAGTTCTTGCGCTCGCGGATGATTTTGCAGCCCGCGTCGATCAGGATCTGCAGGTAGAGGTTCGCCGCCTCGGGGATGTTGCCCGTCTCGATGCCCTTGATCTGCACGCGCGCGGCTTGTTGCGACTCGAGGTAGTAGATCACCACCCAGCCTAAGATCGTCGCGAGGAAGCCGACGACGAAGATCTTCAGTCCGCAGCAGAGGCCGACGACGGTGACGAGGATGACGCGCCCGGTGTCCTTCGCTTGCCCGACGTCCGTGCGGAAGCGCAGCAGACCACCGATGCCGAAGACGACGAGCGCCATCTCGGGCTTCACCTGGACGATTTGTGCGATGACCGCCCCGACCATCGCGTACATGATGAAGGTCTTCGGTTGCTCGAACTCCTCGATGCTCGAGACCTTCGAGCGAGTCAGCGGGTGGTAGGCGATCACGGCGCCAAGGGCCATCGCGACGAGGAGGACGAGCGCGATGTCGAGGAGCATGTCCCAACGGCCGAGGTCGCGCCACCCGTCGGTGACGCGTTCCCAACCGATGAGGTCCTCTTTCTTCTTGTCGTCATCCTCGCTCTGGCCCGCGACCTTCGCGGCATCCGCAAGAACGGGCAGGACGACCTCCATCAACCGATCCTGATCGATCTCCGCGTCTTGCGCAGAAACCGTCGCGCGACTCAGAAAGCCCGAGCCACAGAAGAGGATGAACGCCGCGATCCACCACCGATACGATTGCGCAATCTGCATTCTCATCAGCATAGCACCGCTGGAACTACCTCTCCACCGAATCGTCGACAGGCGCGCCGACCCAAGAAACATCGTCGAAGCTCACCTGCGTCGGAATGCCTCCGAGGATCACGGTGACGTGACGATCGCCCTTGTTGATCTTCTTGATCTTTCCCCTCGATTTGAACTTCGGCACGTACACCTCGCCATCCTTCTTCAGTGAACGTGCAAACTCCTCGCGCTTCTCGCCGAGAGGTGTCGCGACGAGGAGGAGCTCGATGGCCGTCCTCAGCTCATCGACGATGTCCTTGTGGGACGCGGGGACGTTCTTGAGCTGCTCGAGGAGCGGGCGCAGACGCTCGCGAGCGGCCCGCATCGTCCGGTCGACCTCGAGCTCGGCCTCGCGATCGAGCGACTCCTTGCGGACGTCGATCTCCTCGAGACGCTCGGCGTACTCGCGCTTGTCCCCTTGGACCTTCTTGCGCATGCGCTCGGCGCGGCGACGCTCCTTCTCGACGCGACGACGCGATTTTTCCATCGCCGAGATAATCTCGCGCGTCGGCGCTTCGGTCTTCGAGATCTCTTCCTCGGCTGCGTCGACGACCTCCGCCGAGACGCCGAGACGCCGAGCGATCGCGAGGGCGTTCGAGCTGCCCGGAACGCCCATGAGCAGTCGGTAGGTCGGACGCAAGTTCTGGGAGTCGAACTCCATCGCCGCGTTCTCGACACCGTCGTGGAGATACGCGTACTGCTTGAGCGAGCCGAGGTGCGTCGTGATGATCGCGGTCCAGCCCTGCTCACGGAAGTGGTCGAGAAGAGACTTGCCGAGCGCGGCGCCCTCGAGCGGGTCCGTTCCCGAACCGAGCTCGTCGAGAAGAATCAGCGAACGCGGCGACGCGTGCCTGAGAACCTGCACGATCTGCTTGAGGTGCGAAGAGAACGTGCTCAGGCTCTGCTCGAGGCTCTGCTCGTCGCCGATGTCGACGAAGAGGTCCGTGTACGCGGGCACCTTCGCGCCCTCGGCCGCCGAGATCGGCACGCCGCTGAGAGCGAGCGCGACATTGAGCCCGATCGCCTTCATCGCGACGGTCTTGCCGCCCGTGTTGGGCCCCGTGACGATCAGGAGCCGCGCGGGTCCGCCGAGACGAACGTCGAGCGGAATGACGCTGCGCTGGATCGCTTCGAGATTCGGCTCACGGTGATCTTTGCGCACGTCGCGCGCGAGCCACATGAGGTACGGGTGGCGTGCCTCGCGAAACTCGAGCTCGTCGTCGTCGCGAATCGCCGGCGTCGTGAGACCGAATGCCCGCTGGTACATCGCCTTCGCGAAGGTGAAGTCGACCCACGCGACACGCGCTTGGATGCGTGCGAGCGGCTCGCGCTTGTCGCGCACCTCGCGAGTCAGCCCCCAGAGGATACGCGAGACCTCGTCCCGCTCCGCGTCGAGCAAGGAGAGCAGGCGGTCACCGTCGGTGACGATCTCGTCGGGCTCGACGTAGAGAGTCGAGCCACTGTGCGAACGATCGCGGATCGGCCCGCTCATCCACGAGCGGTACTCCGATTTGACCGGAAGCAGGTATCGATCGTTCTTGATCGTCACCCCCTCCGTCTGGAAGCACTTGCGCAAGTTCGCGCGCTGGTGAATCGCTGTCGCAGCGACACGCAGCTTGTGGCGGAGCTCGCGAATGTCGCGACGCAGGCTCGCGAGCTTCTCGGACGCCTCCGACTTGACGCCTTCGCGCGCGTCGATCATCTCGGGGATCTTCTCGCGCAGCGAGCGGACGTCCTCGATCGACTCGGCGACGCGCTGGAGCTCCGGAAGCTCGTCCCCCCGCTTCGACAGGACCGCCCGCACGGTCTGCGCCGTTCGCAGAAGATCCACGACTCGCCAGAGCGATTCGGGCTCGGACGGTGCTCCGCGCGTCGAGCCGCTCTCGATCTCTCCCGCGACGTCCGTGAGGTAGCTCAATGCGAGACGCTCGGTCTCGAGGAGCTCGCTCATCTCCCGCGTCTCGGAATGCTGTCGCCGGAGCGCGTCGATATCGGCGATCGGCGCGAGCTCCGAGGCGAGCCGTCGGCCGAGCGTCGATGCGGCGTAGGACGTCAGGATCTCGCGGATGCGATCGAACTCGAGCACGTCGAGGGCGTGGCGAAAGGGGGTCATCGAATCAGGAACGTCGAATCGAGAACGAGGATCACGCAGTCGCTGCGCGAATCGCGTCCAAGACCTCCTGTTCGTTGTCCGGGAACCGACCGAGCGACTTCTTGCTGAAGACGAGGTTGTCATCGACGGTGATCTCGTAGACACCACCCGAGCCCTTGATCAGCTCCGCGTCGACGCCGAAAGCCGCCTTGATAGCCGCGGACAGACTGTCCGCGCGGGGCTTGTAGTTTCACTGCACGCAGTATTGAATCGAAATGTGCATCTCGCTCTCCCTTTTTGCGATTTTCTGCGCCGGAAGCGGTCACCCCTGGCGCTCGAAAGGGAGGGATTATAGCAGCCTTCCGCCCCTGCGTGGATGCTATACTCTCGCCCCATGCTGGCAGCCGTCCTCTCGGATTCGACCCTCTCCGCGCTCGACTGGGCCGTGGTCGCGCTCTACCTCGCCGGCGTGGCCGGCCTCGGATTCTGGATCGGCCGCAAGCAGCAGTCGACGCGCGACTACTTCCTCGGCGGACGCTCGCTGCCCTGGTGGGCCGCCGCGATCTCGATCCTCGCGACCGAGACGAGCGCCGTGACGTTCATCGGCTTTCCCGCCGCCGCGTTCAACGGCGACTGGACGCTGCTCCAGATCTTCACCGGCTTCGTGTTCGGACGCCTCTTCCTCGCGTTCGTCTTCGTGCGCGTCTTCTACGAGCGAGAGTACGTCACGGTCTACGGCTTCCTCGCCGATCGCTACGGTGAGAAGACACGAACGCTCGCGGCCGTGCTCTTTCTGCTCGGTCGCGTCATCGCGAGCAGCGTCCGACTCTACGCCGGCTGCCTCGCGATCCAGATCGCGACGGGCCTTCCGATCGAGATCATCATCGGTGTCGTCGGCCTGGTCGGTGGTGGCTTCACGCTCCTCGGAGGCATCAAGGCGGTCGTCTGGACGGATGTCGTGCTCGGGCTGACGCTCGTCGTCGGCGGACTCGCTTCCGTGCTGTTTATCGTCGGCGCCATCCCGGGCGGGCTCGACGGCGTGATCGGACACGAGGCGTTTGCCGAGAAGATCCGCGCGATCCAGTTCGATCAGAGCCTCTCCGACGCCAAAGGAATCATCGCGGGGCTCCTCGGAGGATTCGTCCTGACGCTCGCGACGCACGGAACCGATCAGGACATCGCCCAGCGCATGCTGACGTGTCGCGACTCACGCGGCGGACGCCTCTCGGTCATCGCGAGTGCCGTGCTGATCCTCCCGCTCGTCGTTCTCTTCCTCTCGGTCGGAACGCTGCTCTGGATGTACTTCGACGCGGGACAGGCGGGTTTCGACCGACCTGACGACGCGAATCACGTCTTCCCGCTCTTCATCGTTCACGAGCTTCCCGTCGGTCTCGCGGGCCTCGTCATGGCGGGACTCCTCGCAGCGGCGCTGTCGAGCTTCACCTCCGTGCTCAACGCGCTCGCGGCGACGACGATCGGCGATTTCTACCGCCCGCTCGTTTCGCGACGCGGGGCGCGCAGCGAGGAGCACTACGTCTCGGCGTCACGCGTGGCGACAGCGATCTGGGCTATTGCGCTCATCGGTGGAGCGATCGCGTTCGTCGGCAGCCAAAAGAGCATCATCGACCTCGCACTCGCAGTCCTGACGTACTTCTACGGTGGGCTTCTCGGCGCCTTCCTGCTCGGCATGCTGACGAAGCGCGGCAGCGATCGATCGCTCGTCGTCGCGATGCTCGTGAGCTCGCCGGTGGTCCTGATACTCCAGTTCCGCCAGTGGGTCGCGGCTCCGAAGAATGCCCCCGGCGCGCTTCAATCGTGGATTCAGGGATTTGCGCCCGAGACGATTCAGGCCGTTCAAGATTGGATCCCGGATATCGCCTTTCCGTACTGGATCGTCATCTCGACGACTATCACAATGACCATCGGAGCGCTGTCGGGAGGAGAACAGCGCTCCGATTCGTCGGCTTCGTTCGAGAAGTCGGTGTCCTGAGAGTCGGTCAGGAGGTTTCGGGTATCCGTAGAGGAATTACGGCCCGGACTCGACCCAGCCCTTCTCGAGAAAGCGGGGCAAGTCGAAGAACTTCCACGCGCTCTGGATGTTGAGGTACCGCTGCACCTCCTCCGCACGCGTGTTGTAGTAGACGTAGGCCGGAAACGACGTGATCCCGAGTCGATTGGCGAGCTTGCGGTCTTCGTCGACGAGAACGACGAATTTCGCGCGCTGGCGCCGGAGCCAGTCGTTCGCGCGAGCTCGATCACGCGCGACGCAGACGGTTACGAGCTGCACGCCCGACTCACGATCGTTGAGCGTGTTGAGGGCGGGCATCGCCTCGATGGACTCGATGTTGTCGCAGTCCCAGAACGCGAGCACCGTCGGTTGTCGTTTCGCGAAGTGTGGCCAGACCCCCTGGCCACCACGCGTATCGTCGAGCGCGAGACAGGGCGACGACGCGCACGAGACACTGCCGAGAAGACAGAGAGCGAGAAGCGAGATCGTCAGTAAGCGAGTCATGGTCATTCCTCCGAATCGTGTTACCGGAAAGATCCGGTTCTTGTTCGGAGCTCGAGGGAATGACCGGGAAGCTTCCCGCTTAACGGCCCTCGAGCGTTACAGGAATGACTTCGGCAAGCTGCTTCGATTCCTTTAGGCCGAAAATGCGAACGACGCCATCGTAGCCGGCCGCCGAAAGTTGCGCGGAGCCCTCTTCAGAGGAATAGCCATCAGGCCGAAAGGCGAGGGCGAAGATCCACTCGGGACCCGCGGGCAGCGTCGCGACCCTCTTGCCGCTGTTCGAATCGTAGACGCGAATCTCGTTCTTGGAGCCCGCGATCGCGAGCCGCGTGCCGTCCGTCGAGAACGCCGCGGCGAGGGCCGCCCCACCGAGCGACTCGAGCTTGCGCTGCTCCTTGAAGTCCTTCGAGCCCGCGTAGAGTCGCGCCTCCCCCGTCTCGCTCCACGCGAGGATCTGGTCGCCCTTCGGTCGGCGAAGAACTCCTGTGACCGAGTTGCCGAAGGTGACGACGGTCTTGAGGAACTTGCCCGTCTTCGCGTCGGTGACCTTGAGCGTCTTGTCGCGTCCGCCCGAAAAGAGCTTCGAGCCGTCGGCGGTGAAGCACGAGCCGAAAACCCAGTCCGAGTGGATCTCGGCCGAGACGGCGTCTTCGAGACTCTCCGACTGGAGCACGTAAAGCGTGCGATCGGTTCCCGTGACGACGACGTGCTTGCCGTCGGGGGCGAACTCGGCGCCGTAGAGGACGTCCTTGCCGATGCGACGAAACTTCAGCATCTCACCCGAGTCGACGTCCCACGACTGAACCTCGCCGAATCGTCCGGGCGAGCCGGCGGCGACGAGGAGCCGCTTCCCGTCGGGTGAAAGGGACAGCGCGTGGATGCGCTCCGCTTCTCCGACGAGGCGAGCGACCGGCGCGAGTGTCTTCTCTTTGGCGGCGACGAGCGCTTCGACATCGTGGACGAGCACCTCGCGATATCCACCGACGAAGAGGCGCTTGCCATCCGCCGAGTAGGCCAGCGCCGCGATGACAGGAGCGCGCGGATACGCGACCGGCTTCGGAGGCACGGAGTACGGCTTCGCGATGGCGGACGGCTCGCCGACCTTGGCACCGCCGGCGATCCACGCGTGAAACGTCAGGATCTCGGCCTCACTGAGCGGCTCCGCCTTCTTCGGCGGCATCACGGGCTTCTCGGTCCCCGTCAGAAGCTTGTAGACGAGACTCTCATCGGGCTTCCCGGGCACGACGGTCTTCCCCTGCTTGCGCCCGCCGGCGAGGAAGCCCTCGAGCGACTCGACGTTGAACTTCCCCTTCGGCCGCTTGCCGCCGTGACAGCCGAGGCAGGCGCGCTCGACAATCGGGGCGACGTGCCCGTGATACGTGATCTCCTTCTCCGCCGCGAAAACGGGAAAACAGGAGACGAACACGAGCGCCACGAGCAAGTGACAAAGGAAACGTCGAGGCAAGGCGAGTCGGCTATCCAAGGAGATTATCGAGCTCACGCAGGTGCTGGATGCGGAAATCGGGGCGGTAGGACTCGTACCGCTCGTCCAGGTCCGTATCCGAAGTATACCCGACGTGATGGCAGGTCATCATCCCTTGCCAGCTCGCGCCGAGCATATCTGCGTCCCAGCGATCCCCTACGAAGAGCACCTCGGCAGGGTCGCAGTCAATCCGCTTCAGCGCGGCCTCGAAGGGCGCGTCGTGCGGGTTGATGTAGCCGATGTCGTCGTCGCCCGAGACGACGACCACGCGGAAGAGATCGAGAATCCCGACGTCCTCGAGTGAACGGCGCAGCGCGTCGCCACAGGCGTAGTTCGAGACGACGCCGATCGGCAGTCGTCCCGAGAGCTCACGCAAGAAATCGCGCACCTCGGTATCGATCAAGATCGACTCGACGAAGAGTCGCTGAAGCTCCTCGTTCGCCGCGATCACGACCGCATCGTCTTCCGCGAACTCGCGTCCGTAGGATCGTGACAGGAGAACGGACATCTGCTCGTGAGGCGAATGCTCCCGAAACGCCGCGGCGCCCTTCTGGTACGGCAGCGCACAGACGAAGCGCATCTCCTCGTCGAGCTTGTCGAATTCGACGGGCTCGACCTCGACGCTGAGATGCTCACCGAGCTTCCGAAGGATGCCGCTCGTGTGCCCGCGATCGAACTCGACGATCGTGTTGCCGTAGTCGAGGAGGCAGGCGGAAATCTTGCGCTTCGCGTCTTCGTCGTTCGCCATCGTCTTCCCGCGAATCGTCTTCCCCCGAATCCCAGCCTATCGATGGGTACTTCTCTTCGAAATCGCTACCGACCACGGCGATTCGCTCAACCACCTTCCGTTCTCGGCCGATAACTGAGCTGAGAGAGTGAACCACAGACCGATGGACGGAATCCAGCTTCTTCTCACCGCCCTGGGACTGATCGTCATGGCACTCTTCGCGAGCGGCAGGTTCCGCTCACCACCCGAAGAGCCCGCCCCACGCAAGCCCCGCTCCGTCACTCGATGGAAGCGTTATCGGATGGACCTCGTCGCGCTCTACGAAGGCGGTGAGGGCTCCGTCGTCATCCAAGACGAGGGTGAAGAGATCGCCCTTCCGATTCTCGAAGGGAACGCCGATCTGTTCCCCATCAAATTCGGGAACAACCGACGCGCCCCCGTTCTCCGCATCGATCGTCCACGCGTGACGATGCGCCCGCTGCTCAAGCTGCGGCTCGACGGAGCCCAATGGATCAAGATTCGCCTCGGCGGCGACGATCGCTTCCCTGGCCTCGAGGAGCACGAAGGCCCTCTCCCCGAAGACGTTCCACGTCTCGAGGAGCTCGAGTTCGTCGGGCCCCTGACCGACCGCGAGTACGAGATCCGCTGGCAGGACCGACTCGTCGCCTCGATCTCGTGGCAAGAGGACGAGCGTGGCTCACCGTCGAAGAAGGGATTGCTGACGATCGAGATCGTCAAGAGCGTCCCTCAGCTGCCCTTTCTCGCGTTGGCGCTCGCGTTCGAGACGACGCTCGCCGTCGAAGGCGATCGCGTCGAGACGAAGACCGTCGCTCAATCCTGACGGCTCAGTCGTCGCGCAGCTTCCTACTCGCTCTTCGTCTGCTCGTTGAGAAACCGCGAACGCTCCGTCGCCGCCTCGACGGCGCTCATGAACATCGCGCGCAGTCCGCGTTCTTCGAGCTCCTGAATCGCGGCGATCGTCGTACCGCCCGGAGTCGTCACGCGCTCCTTGAGCACGGCCGGGTGCTCCCCGCTTTCGGCGACGAGCTTCGCAGCACCCGCGACCGTCGCCGTCGCGAGCTTGAGCGCGACGTCTCTCGGCAGCCCCATGTTGACGCCACCGTCGGAGAGCGCCTCGATGACCATGTAGATGTACGCGGGACCGCTGCCGCTGACTCCCGTGACCGCGTCGATCTGATTCTCGGCGACACGGACGACCTCGCCGACCGCTCCAAAGATCGTCTCGGCAACGTCGAGGTGCTCCTCGGTCGCGATCCCGCAGCCGCAAATCGCGCTCGCCGCGGCGAAGACCGTCGCGCCGATGTTGGGCATGCAACGGACGACCGGATTGCTCTTTCCGATCTTCTCGCGGATATATCCCGCCTCGACGCCCGCGATGATCGACATCACGATCTGCTCCGAACGGACCGTGCTACTCAGCGCATCGAGAACCGCGTTGAGCGTGAACGGCTTGACGGCGAGCAGGATGATCTCTGCGTCCTTCGCCGCGGCCGCCCCGTCTTTCGACATCACGTCTTTGGAAGTCGCCACGCCGAACTCGCTCTCGATCTGCTCGAGAATCGCGTCCGCGACGTCGACGACGTGCACGTTTGCAGCCTTCGTCACGCCCGCGTCGATCCAACCGCGCAGGAGCGCGCGTCCCATGTTGCCGCCGCCGATGAGGAGAATTCTCTGGTCCAGCATGGTTCGTCCAGATGACTGAGTTCGGAGGAACGCTGTAAGATAGAGTCTCGAATCGCATCCGTCTACTTCGGAAGTCCAGCACCACCATCCGATGTCTCGAACGGAATCCGCATCCCTTTACTCCTCCTTGCGCGAGACCCTCGCAGCCTACTCGACCCCGTCGGCACCCGAGCTCGCCGTGCGCCGCGACGACGGACGCATCGAGTGCGTCGCTTGCGGACACCGCTGCCGCATCGCCGAGGGGCACCCCGGCGTCTGCCGTGTGCGCTACGTCGACAACGGCGAGCTGATGCGACCGGCGAACTACGTCGGCGCGCTCGCGTGTGATCCTATCGAGAAGAAGCCGTTCTACCACGCCTTCCCGGGGCGCGACGCGCTCACGTTCGGCATGCTCGGTTGCGATCTCAAGTGCGCCTATTGCCAGAACTGGTTCACGAGCCAGACGCTTCGCGATGACGAGTCGACCGCCCCACCGATTCCCGTGACGCCCGCGTCGCTCGTCGACACGGCCGTGAGCCAAGGCGCGCCCGTCATCGCCTCGTCGTACAACGAGCCGCTCATCACCGCCGACTGGGCCGTCGAGGTCTTTCGTGAAGCGAAGGATCGCGACCTCACCTGCGCCTTCGTCTCGAACGGCAACGCGACGCCCGAGGTCCTCGAGTTTCTCCGGCCGTGGGCATCGCTCTACAAGGTCGACCTCAAGGGCTTCACCGACGAGGCCTACCGAGAGCTCG
>CAYZGY010000007.1:331-12243 GCA_964478085.1 uncultured Planctomycetia bacterium | reverse complement strand
GCCGCCTCGACCCCGAGGGAGACCGAGAAGCCGACCGAGAGCTCGGCGGCCGGCTCGAGAACGTCCTCGAGACGATCCGGATTCTCAAGAAGCTCGACTACTGGGTCGAGATCGTCACGCTCCTCGTGCCGAGCTTCAATGACTCGGACGACGAGCTCGAGCGCATGGCGGCCTTCCTCGCCGAGGTCGACCCGATGATGCCGTGGCACGTCACGGCGTTTCATCCCGACTACAAGATGCGCGACCGAGATCGAACGCGCGTCGAAGCCCTCCTCCGAGCGATGGAGATCGGCGAGTCCGCCGGCCTGCGCCACGTCTATGCCGGCAACGCCCGAGGACGCGTCGGACGCTTCGAGAATACGTCTTGCCATTCCTGCGGCGCGGAGCTCATCCTGCGAACCGGCTTCCGGGTAACCGCGAACCGCCTCGCGAACGGCCGTTGCTCGGAGTGTGGCGAGCAAATCCCCGGAGTCTTTCGCTGAGCGAGGAATGTCGAACGACGATCTCTATCCGAAATACGCGACTCGTGGGCCACGCCTGCTGCTTCGGCGGTGCCGCCTGACCGCGGAAGGAGAAGAAGAGAGCGCCGAAACTTCGCCCCTGCGTTTCGATCTCACCCTCGAGAGCGCGGCAGAGTGCGCCAGCCTCGAGGCGGGTGCGCGTGCCGCGTGGTACGTGATCGCCGGCGAAGCGATTCGCGTCGACGTCGGCGATGGATCCGAGTTGTCGCGAACGAATTTCGCGAAGGAAACGGCGTTCTCGAGTCACGGGCTCGCGGAGATGTATTGCGAAAGCGTGGACCACTGCATCCCGGACTCTCTCGAAATTGTCTTCGATCTTCCCGATCCCGGAATTCAGGTCGAGGGGCCGAGCACGGCCGAGTCCGGCCCCGCCTGCGCTCGCTGAATCGAGATCGACGACGCCCCCTTGCCGCAGTCGCGCAAGACGGGAACAATGGGCGCATGAATACCGCCGATCGCATCGACCTCTTCAAGAACATGGCCGAGTCCGATCCGGACAACGAGCTCGCCCACTTCAGCCTGGGCAAGCTCTACGTCGAGTCGGGCGAGTTCGCGCAGGCCGAATCGACCCTCCGACGCTGCCTCGAGATCAACGCGGAGCATTCGGTCGCTCACGAGCTGCTGGGCCAGGCGCTTCTGAAGCAGGAGAAGCAGGACGAGGCCGTCGCGCTGCTTCAGTCGGGCATCGAGCTCGCCCACCGGCGCGGCGAGTTCATGCCGCGAGATCGTATGCGCGGGATCCTCGAGTCGATCGGGGTCACGCCGCCGGACTTGCGACAAGCAGCAACGGCGGAGAGCGACAAGCCCGTCGACCCGAACGCATGGACGTGCAAGCGCTGCTTCGGAGCCAACCCGCAGATGGACGAGGCTCCCTTCTCGAGCGAGCTCGGCGCCAAGATCCACGAGAACATTTGCACGAGCTGTTGGAGCGAGTGGATGGCCATGTCGATCAAGGTCATCAACGAGTTTCGGCTCAACCTCGCGACGCCCGAAGCGAACGAGATCTACGACCAGCAGATGCGCGAGTTTCTGGGAGTCTGAGGGCTCGGAACGTCCGAAGATCGCCTGACCGATTCAGACCGACGTGCTCGCGTCGTCCTCGTCGTGGGCCTCTTCCTCGGGATCCTCGAGCACGTCGGCCGCGTCCGGGCCACGGTCCTCGGGCGGCCAGATCGCCGAAAGGGCGCTCTCGGGCGCGAAGATGCCGCGAGCCATCTCCGCGGCGCGCTTCTCGAAGCGTTGGCGCAAGACGTCGTGCGAGAGCACGTCGACGATCCCCTGCGCGAGCGACTCTTCACTCGACGAGACGATCGCGCTATCGCGGTGAACGAGCCCGGCCCCGTAAGCAGCGTCAGCCGTGAGCGCGAGCGCCTTGTGATGCGCGAGCCCCTCGATCACCCGCCGACGCAACTTACCGCCGACGCGGAGTGGCAAGACGACGACTGCCGCGTCGCGATACTCGCGCTCGAGCGCGTCGACCCAGCCGACACGATCGACGTCGTCGCCGGCTTGGATGTGCCGACCGGCCTCGCCGACGATTCGCAGTCGGCACGAAGGCACGAGCCGATGAACCTGCGGCAAGACGCGCCGACGAAACCAACGCAAGCCGTCGAGGTTCGCGACCGTTTCGGAGCCGAGGAAGAGAAGACGCGGCGGACGAGCCGGTCGACTCGGTGCGCCCTGTGGTTCGTTCGCGAAGATGAACGGATCGGCGATGGGCGGGACGATGAGAGACGGCACCTCGGTCTTCCACGTCGCGAAGTGCTCGGCGTCCTCGAAACACGAAAACAAGGCCCCGCCGGGTCGATACTTCGCGAGCTGCTCCGTCGTCAGCGGATAGAGCGACTCGAGAGCGTCGTCACGACCGAGCACCTTCGACGACCTCTCCGCGACGTCTGGCAGACGACGAACGTCGACGAAGGTGCGCGCAGTCGGTCCGATCGCGTCGACGAGTGGAAGAAATCGAGCGGCACCTAGGATGACGGTCCGATATCGGGTGACCTCATCAGTCCGGCGGACGAGCGCTGCGAGCCCCGCAGGACAGGCCTTGAGGTCCTCGCGTGCGATTCGACCGTGGAGCCACGCGGCAACGCGCTGCCACCATCGGCCCGCCGACGGATCCGAGAGGACCCAGCAATGCCGGCAGAAAGGTGCGATGCGCTGCCAGCGCGCATGGTCCGCCACGCTCATCGGCCTCTCGACGAGCACGGCTACGTCCACGATCGCGCCCGTCGCCACGAAATGGCGTGCGAGCTCGATCGCACGCTGCGGTCGAACTTGGGTACGCGGCTCACCGTGCGAAGGGACGACGAGCAGAATCGGATGCGCGGCCATGATTCTTCAATCGGCAGCGCGGCCGGGCTTTCTTCCGTCCGCGGTCTCGATATGATGGTCTCAAAATCATGAACACCGTAGAGCCGCCCCACCCCGCCCGGTCTCGCGTGGCAACGAGACGGACCCTCGCGTTCGTTCTCGTCTGTTTTGCGCAGCTCTTGTCGGGCTCGATCTCGTCTATGGACGCGGCCGACACACCGACTTTTTCGGACGACGACTTCGCGAACGTCCGCGGGGCCGTCGCGGCGGCGATCGCGGATGGGGCCTTTCCGGGCTGTTCCTACGCGATCGGCTCGAGCCGACGGGTTCACTCGATCGGCGGCGTCGGTCACTTCGCCTACGACGCGAAGACGACGAAGACGCTCGGCCTCGCCACGAATCCGAACTGCACGAAGAAAACGCTCTACGACCTCGCCTCGCTCACGAAGGTCATCGGAACGACGACCGTGACGCTCGCGCTCATCCGCGACCGAAAGATCGGACTGCGCGATCCGATCTCGCGCTGGCTCCCCGAGTTCGTCAAGAACGATTCCGGCGAGGTCGACGAACGCCGCACGAAGGTCAACGTCGAGCATCTCCTCGTCCACGCATCGGGACTTCCGGCGTGGAAAGCCTTCTACCGGTCGGCAAAGAGCTATCGCGAGACGATCGAGCTCGCTCTCGCGACGCCTCTCGAGACCGATCCGGGAACTCGTTATCGCTACAGCGATGTCGGATTCATTCTGCTCGGCGAGCTCGCTTCACGCGCAGGACGTGCCCCGCTCTCGGAGCTCGAGAAGAAGCTCGTCTTCGCCCCTCTCGGCATCGACGATCTGCTCCGGAGTCCCGCGAAATCGAAGCACGCGCGAATCCCGCCGACCGAGCTCGACCCTGCGACGAAGGAGCTCGTCCACGGCATCGTTCATGACGAAAACTGTCGCGGCGCCGAAGGTGCGACCGGACACGCCGGACTCTTCGGCTCCGCCGAGGCGATCTCCATCCTCGCGCGCGAGTACCTGCGCGCACTCCGCGGAGAGAGCAAAATCTTGCCTCGAGAGTTGACGAGGACGTTCGTCCGTCGACGCGAGCTCGTGCCGGGCTCGAGTCGAGCGCTCGGCTGGGACACGCCCTCGGGTCTGAGCTCGGGAGGCGACTACATCTCGCCGAGCTCCTTCGGCCACACGGGATTCACGGGCACGTCGATCTGGATCGACCCGTCCCGCGATCTCTACTTCCTCCTCCTGACGAACCGAGTCCACCCGACGCGAAAGAACCGCAAGATCTCGGCCGTGCGACGAGGCTTCGCTCATGCAGTCGTCACAGCGATCGAGCCGGACGCGAAACCTGTCGACCGAAACTCCGAAGAGAACTGAACCCTGTCGTTGCAAAACATCGGCGGCGAGAAACCGCTCCGCTCGCCCGAGAGCACGTTTCGAGCGTTCTTGCTCACCGTTTTCTTGCAACGATCGGGTGAAGTCGAGGGAGATTCGGCTGCCGGTGGCCGATCGATGTCGAGATGGCGTCACGACGCGGCGACTCGGAGGAACCGAGTGGACGCTACGCTCGAGTTCGATTTGGGATACTGGTGGGGTCGAGTTCCTGGTAGAAAAAGGAAGCAAGACGAAGGAAGCAAGACGAAGGAAGCAAGACGAAGGAAGCAAGACGAAGGAAGCGACACGCAGGAAGCAACACGCAGGAAGAGAATCACGTGCGCACTAACGAGCTCATCGTCGTCGGCAACGCCTGCGTCGACCTCTTCATTCCGAAGCACACACCTCCGCCTCCCGGCGGCCTCGAGTACATCGATCCACTCGGAGTCGAGCTTGGTGGCAACGGCGCCAACACCGCGATCACGGCCGCTCGTCTCGGCGTCAGCACGGCGCTCGCAGGAACGTTCGGTGACGACATCTTCGCGAATCACGTGCGGGCCTGCCTCGTGCAAGAGGGCGTCGACCTCTCGACGCTCGAGCCACTCGAGGGAGTCTGCGGTCCGACGACCGTCGTCCTCAACGATCCCGAGAGCGGCGAACGCAGCTTCGTGCACCACACGGGCAGCAACGCGTACTTCCGCCTGCACGAATCCGTGCTCGAGCGCCCCTGCGAGATCTTCCACTTCGCGGCGCCTCAGCTCCTCGGAAACTTCTTTCCCGGCCCTTGCATCGAGTTCGCGCGCCAGCTCCGGGATGCCGGACGGCGGATCAGCCTCGACATCATCGAGACGGATCTCGAGGGCCTCGACCCGGTCGAGGTGCATCGCCCGCTTCTCGAAATCGCCGAGATGATCTTTCCGAATGAGAGCGAGGCACGGTACGTCTCCGGTGAGACGGACCTCGACGCGATGATCAGCTACTTCCATGATCTCGGAATCCCGCTCGTCGTGATCAAGCGCGGCGCAGACGGCGCGATCGTGTCGTGGGAGGATCAACGCGAGGAAATCGGCACGCGAGAGGTCGATGCGATCGACACTTGCGGCGCCGGAGACAACTTCGTCGCGGGGTTTCTCGCCGGCCAATTGCGTGGACTTGACCCCATATCGAGCGCTCGTCTCGGCTGCGCCCTCGGCACGATGTGTGTCGAGGAGCGCGGATCGCTCGCGGCGAGCTCCGACGGCGAGCGGGTCGCGGCTCTGCTCGACCAGTTCGGACTTCAGCGACAAGCGTAGAAAGCGAATCCCCTCCCGAAGGAAGGGTCACAAAACTCACGCCCGCATCGGGCCGAAAAAGAGGAGAGGCTGTGTCGAAACGGCCTCGCTCAGGAGGCAATCGAATGCTCGCGATCTCCACGATCTCTTGGAAACGATCGACCGGTGCCCTCGTCGTCCTCGCGGTCTTCGGACTCGGCGTCGAGTACGGTCGCCTGGACCACCGACACAGCCTCCTCGCCGAAGGCGCGCAGGATCCGGCTCCCGAAGGCTCCGAAAAGAAAAACGCGGCGGGTGGCAAGAAAGAGGAGGACGTCTTGCGTCTCGTGCCGAAGTCGTCGCGCGAGGCGAAGCCGATCATCGTCCCTGAAGGACGCATACTGCTCCTCGACTTCCTCCAGTCCGTCGCGGACAACAACGCACAGACCGTCTACGTCGTCGGCTCGCCCGATCGCAAGCGGTCGATCCGCCTGACCAAAACCCACACCAAACTGCCCTTCACGACTGCCGAGGCGATCCTGCGAGAGAACGGGTTCTACCTCAGCCGCCAGCAGATCGGCAGCAGCGTCACGGGAAAGAAAAACGTGCTTTGGGTCCAGCCGAAAATCGAGCGCGTCAAGCGTCGCGGAGCGCTGATTCGTCGCGGTGAGGGCGAACGACCGCCGCGAGATGATCGCGACCGCGAGCGACGCCGCGATCGAGAGGATCGCAGCGACTCTCGCGAGCCAGCCGATCTCGGCACGGACCTCGGAACGTCTCGCCTGAAATCTCGCAGGGGAGAAATTCGCATCTTTCGGCGCGACGACGGCGGCGGACGCTCCTGGCTCGTGCAGTACGAGACGACCGACCGAGACGAGGCCGACGACATCGCGAGCCTGATTCGCGCGAATCTCGAAGCTGCCTCTCGGCGATAGGATTTCCGCGCGGGAGCGCTTACCATCAGCGCGGAATTTCGAAGAGATCGAGACCTGCTGATGAAGAAAAAGAAGAACGCTTTCGCCAAGCTCTGGATTCCCGCGCTCTGCGTACTCGCAGCAGCGACATCGCACGTATCTGCCGAAAGCGCTGCGCGAGACGAGCGCCCGAACATCGTCGTCGTCCTGGTCGATGACTTGGGCTACTCCGACCTCGGCTGCTACGGCAGCGAGATCGAGACGCCCAACATCGATCGGCTCGCTGCGGGCGGCCTGCGCTTCAGCCAGTTCTACAATACGGCGAAGTGCCACTCCTCTCGCGTCAGCCTCCTCTCCGGTCTCTACTGCTACCAAGCGGGCAGCAGCAAGCTCGATCGTGCCGTGACCATCGCGGAGGTGCTCGGCGGCGCCGGCTACTTCACGGCGATGACGGGCAAGTGGCATCTCAACAAAGAGCCGACCGACCGAGGCTTCGCACGCTACTTCGGTCACCTGAGCGGCTCGACGAACTTCTTCGTCGGGGACGATACCTTCCGTCTCAACGGCAAGCGTTGGTCCGACTTCGACAAGGACTTCTACACGACCGACGCGAACACCGATTACGCGATTCGCTTCGTCGATGAGTCTCTCGAGGCGAAGAAGCCGTTCTTCCTTTACATCGCGCACAACGCCCCCCACTACCCTCTTCAAGCACCCGAGAAGGACGTCCGCAAGTACGCGGGAAAGTACGACGGCGGCTGGGACAAGCTCCGAGCCGATCGCTACCGCCGTCAGATCGAGCAAGGGATTATCGACAAGTCGACGCGACTCAGCCCACGCCCGGACTACATCCCAGCGTGGAAGAAGCTGACGGACGATGAGCGACGCTGGGAGTCGGCACGCATGTCCGTCTTCGCGGCGATGGTCGATCGCGTCGACCAGAACCTGGGCCGCCTCGTCGATCACCTCAAGAGCCGCGGCGCTTACGAGAACACGATCATCCTCTTCTGCTCCGACAACGGCGCCTGCCCCTTCGAGCGAACGCGCGGAAAGAACCTCGATCCCTGGGATCCGAAGTCTTACTGGTGCTACGACGTCGGCTGGGCGCACGCGGGCAACACTCCGTTTCGCTGGTACAAGCAGAACCAGCACGAGGGCGGCATCTCCTCGCCGCTCATCGCACACTGGCCCACCGGCCTGACCGCGAAGAAAGGCTCGGTGACGCACCAACCGGGTCATCTCATCGACATCATGGCGACGTGCCTCGAAGCGACGGGCGCGAAGTATCCGGAGGAGTTCCAGGGACGCGAGATCGCGAAGCTCCGCGGCAAGTCGCTCCTGCCGATCCTCCGTGGCGAGCAGCGCGAAGGACACGAATGGCTCTACTTCCAGTTCTCGAATAATCGCGCGATCCGGCGTGGCGACTGGAAGCTCGTCAGCGCACGCGGCAGCCCTTGGGAGCTCTACAACCTCGCGAAGGATCGCACCGAGCTCGACGATCTCGCGGCGAAGAAGCCCGAATTGACGAAGGAGCTCAGCGCGCTCTGGCATCGCGCCGCGAAGAACATCGATCGAGCGCCGAAGCACCAGCGCGGCACGGTTCGGAAGACGTTTCAGTCGTTCCCCCCGGGTAGCATGACTCAGCGCGAAGCGGGCCCGAAGGGCGAACGAAAGCGAGGGAACAAGAAGAAAGGTCAGAAGAAGAAGCGCCGCGCGCGCAAGGCGAAAGAAGGAAAGACGACGCAGACGAACCTCGTGCGGGCTGAGAAGGTCGTCGACTTCAATCGCGACGTCCGCCCGATTCTCGCGGCGAAGTGCTTCGCCTGCCACGGCCCCGACGCGAAGGAACGCAAGGCGAAGCTTCGACTCGACGATCGCGACGTGGCGATCCGACGCGGCGCGATCACACCGGGCAAGAGCTCGGAGAGCGAGCTCATCGCGCGCATCTTCTCGACTTCGGCGGACGAGGTCATGCCGCCGCCTGAAGCTCGAGAGGGGCTGAGCGACAAAGAGAAGGCGACGCTCCGACGCTGGATCGAAGGCGGGGCCGAGTACGCGCAGCATTGGGCCTTCGTGCCGCCGGTGAAGAGTCCGCTTCCGGAGGTCGCGAACAAGTCCTGGACGCGTGGCGGCATCGATCGGTTCGTCCTCGAGCGTCTCGAAGCCGAAGGGCTCGCTCCCTCGCCCGAGGCCGACCGTTACACGCTCGTCCGGCGTGTCTACCTCGACCTCATCGGCCTTCCACCGACACCCGAAGAGGCGGATGCGTTCAGTCACGACGAGGACCCGAAGGCCTGGGAGAACCTCGTCGACCGGCTGCTCGAGTCGAAAAAGTACGGAGAACGTTGGGCGCGCAATTGGCTCGATCTCGCGCGCTACTCGGACACGAACGGATACGAGAAGGACCGTCCTCGCTCGATTTGGCCCTACCGCGATTGGGTCATCCGCGCGCTCAACGACGACATGCCCTTCGACCAGTTCACGGTCGAGCAGCTCGCCGGTGACATGCTCCCGAACGCGACACTGAACCAGCGCATCGCTACGGGCTTCCACCGCAACACGATGCTCAACGAGGAAGGCGGCATCGATCCGCTCGAGTTTCGCTTCTACGCGATGGTCGATCGCGTCGCGACGACGGGCACCGTCTGGCTCGGCATGACGACGGGCTGCGCGCAGTGTCACTCGCACAAGTACGACCCCATCTCCCAGACGGACTATTACGGCATGATGGCGCTCCTCAACAACGCCGACGAGCCCGATCTATCGGTCGTCGACGAGGAGCTCGCCAAACGTCGCGAGAAGATCAACGCCGAGATCGAAGCCCACGAAGCCGCTCTCACCGAGAAGCTTCCCCGCGAGCAGCTCGAAGAGACGTTCGACGCCTGGGTCGCCTCGAAGGCTCCCGGAGCGACCGCCTGGTCTCACCTGCGACCAGAGAAGCACGAGAGCAACCTGCCGAAGCTCGAGGTCCTCGAGGATGACTCCGTCTACTCGAGTGGCGACGTCACGAAGCGAGACGTCTTCAAGCTCTGGTTCGATCTCGGCGCCGTGAAGAGTCTCGCCGGCAAGAAGATCACGGCACTGCGCCTCGAGGCGCTGCCCGACGAGCGCCTCCCCGCCGGAGGCCCCGGCAACGCGTACTACGAAGGCCGCAAGGGAGATTTCTTCCTGAGCGAGCTCGCCGTCACGGCCGGCGGCGAACAGGTCGGCTTTTTTGGCGCGTCACACGACTACGGCAAGATCGCCGTGGGAAGCGGCAACGCGAACGCGACGAATGTCTACGACGGGAACGGCTCGACCGGCTGGTCGACAGCTCATCGGGAAGGGCAAGCTCACCAGCTCGTCCTCAATCTCGCGACACCGGTCGAGGCGAAAGGCGAGCTCGTGATCGAGATGCTCTTCGAGCGACACTTCGTCGCCAGCCTCGGACTATTCCGTTTTTCGGCGAGTGCCGACGACGGCACTCCGAAGGCCAAGAGCCAGCCCGTCGAGATCGAGGCGATTCTCGCGAAGGAACGGGGAAAGTGGAGCGACGCGGAGCACGCTCGCTTGCTTCGTCACTGGGTGAGGCAGGCACCCGAGCTCGCGGAGGCGCGCAAGCCGATCGACGCGCTGCGCAAAAAGCTCCCACGTCCCCCGCACACGCTCGTTCTGCGAGAGCGCCCCGCCGATAACCCTCGTCCGACGCACCGCCACCACCGCGGTGAGTACCTGAGCCCGCGCGAGGAGGTCACGCCGAAGCTGCCGGCCCTCTTCGGATCGCTCCCGGAAGGATCGAAGGCCGACCGCCTCCACTTCGCACGCTGGCTCGTCAGCCGCGACAATCCGCTCGTGGGACGCGTGACGGTCAATCGCGCGTGGCAGGCGATCTTCGGTATCGGCCTTCACGAGACGAGTGGCGACTTCGGCACGCAGTCTCCCCCACCGTCCCATCCCGAGCTCCTCGACTGGCTCGCGGTGTCCTTCATGGAGGGCGGCTGGTCGATCAAGAAGCTCCATCGCCGTATCGTCCTGAGCGCGACGTACCGCCAACGATCGTCCGTCTCGCCGGAGCTCCACGCGCGCGACCCGCAGAATCGACTCCTCGCTCGAGGGCCTCGCCTGCGCGTCGACGCGGAGATCGTCCGTGACGTGCTCTTGAGCGTGAGCGGTCTCCTCGCGGAAAAGATGTACGGTCCGAGTGTCTACCCGCCACAACCGGGCAGCGTCACGGCGCTCGCCTACGGCAGCGGACGTTGGACGGCGTCGAAGGGCGACGATCGATACCGCCGATCACTCTACACCTTCAGCAAACGGACGACCCCCTTCGCAGCATTCACGACCTTCGACGGGCCGACCGGCGAAACGTGCACGGCGCGCCGCAATCGAAGCAACACACCGCTCCAGGCGCTGACGCTTCTCAACGACGAGATGTTCCTCGAGTACTCGCGAGCGCTCGCGAAGCTCGCACACGAGAAGCACGCGAAGTCCGCAGAGAATTGCGCGACAGAGATTTTCCGCCGCGTCCTGACTCGCCCGCCGTCCGCCGATGAGCTCGCGGCGCTCCTCCGCTTTTACGAGCGACAGACGAAACGCCTCACCGCCGGCGAGCTCGACGCGAGCGCGATTGTGGGCTCGAACGACGCGACCGCCGAGCGCGCCGCCTGGGCGATGCTCGCCCGCTCGCTCTTCAACGTCGACGAAGCGATCACGAAACCTTAGGCTTCAGCATGCCCGACTCCACCCCCGTGACGAATCCGCTCCAGGCCCGCACTCGCCGCCACTTCTTTCAGGACTGCGGCATCGGCCTCGGCAAGATCGCGCTCACGAGTTTGCTCGCGCAGTCGATCTCGAGTCGTACGGCGACAGCAGACGAGAGTCCGAGCCCCTTCGCCCCGAAGCCACCGAACTTCGTCGGCAAGGCGAAGCGCGTCATCTACCTCTTCCAAGCCGGCGCCCCGAGTCAGCTCGAGCTTTTCGACTACAAGCCCGAGCTGACCAAGCTCCAGGGAAAGCCGCTGCCGCCCTCGGTGATCCGAGGTCAGCGCTACGCCTTCATCCAACCCGACGCGAACGTGCTGGGCCCGCGCTTCAAGTTCGCGCGCCACGGTGAGTGCGGCGCCGAGATCTCGGAGGTGCTTCCCGAACTCACCAAGGTCGTCGACGATATCGCGATCGTCCGATCGGCACGCACGGACCTCTTCAACCACGGCCCGGCGCAGCTTTTCTCGAATACGGGAAGCGGCATCCCCGGACGGCCCGCGATGGGATCGTGGCTCAGCTACGGCATCGGCAGCGAAGCCAACGACCTGCCATCGTTCGTCGTTCTCAAGAGCGGCGGAAGCGTCAGTGGTGGCGCGTCGCTGTGGAGCTCGGGCTTCCTGCCTTCGGTTCACCAAGGCGTTCCGTTTCGCGGCGCGGGCGATCCGATTCTCCACGTCTCGAATCCGAAGGGCTACGACAACCGCGCGCAACGCGAATCGCTCGACCTCGTGCGAGAGCTCAACGAGAAGCGCCTCTCCGTCGTCGGCGATCCGGAGATTCAGACGCGCATCGACGCCTACG
>CAYZGY010000007.1:0-321 GCA_964478085.1 uncultured Planctomycetia bacterium | reverse complement strand
CATGAGATGGCCTACCGGATGCAGTCATCCGTCCCGGAGCTCATGGATCTCTCGAGCGAGGACGACGCGACACTGAATCTCTACGGAGTGAAGCGCGGAAAGCCGAACGGCAGCTACGCCAACAACGTGCTTCTCGCTCGACGTCTCGCCGAACGCGGCGTGCGGTTCATTCAGGTCTACCACTGCGGCTGGGACCACCACAGCAACGTCGAAGGCGGCGTCCGCGGACAAGCCCGAGCCACCGATCGCGCCAGCTCGGCGCTGATTCAGGATCTCAAGCAGCGCGGGATGCTCGACGACACGCTCGTCATCTGGGGCGGC
>CAYZGY010000006.1:22714-29035 GCA_964478085.1 uncultured Planctomycetia bacterium | reverse complement strand
TACCAGATCGACCGACCGTCGAGAACCGTATTCATGTGCGTGATCGCGCACGGCATGTCGGCGAGCTTCTTCCAGCTGCCGTCCTTCGGATCGAAGACGTCGGCACGCTTCGTCGAACGCGTCGGCTTCTCGTAGCCACCGAAGACCCAGAGCTTCCCGTCGAGGACGACTGTCCCGGCCTCCCAACGCGGAATGGGCATGTTCGGAAGCTCTCTCCACGGGCTCTTCTCGATGGCGGGCATCGTCCGCTTGTGCGCGAGAAACCACGTGTAGAGCTCCTTCGTCGAGTACGCACGCGGCCACGAGTCGTGCTTCACTCCAGGATAGACGGTGAACTTGACCTTCTTCGAGCCGGCCTCCTTCAGCGCGTCGACCATGATCTGCGACGCGTCGATCGGAACGATCTCATCGGCGTCTCCGTGAAAGGCCCAGACCGGAAGGTGCGTGATACGCTCGGCACGATCGGGACGCCCGCCACCACAGATCGGCGCGATCGCCGCAAACTTTCGTGGCGCCTTCGTCGCCCCATTCCAAGTGCCGTAACCTCCGAGACTGAGTCCCGTGAGGTAGATTCGCTCCTCGTCGATCTTGTACTTCTTCAGCACGTACTCGAGAAACGCGTCGAGATGCTCCGAGTACCACCAACGCCCGCGCCCCGGCAAGAGTGCGGCCTGCGGCGAGACGACGACGAAGGGATACTTCGAGTCTTCGGCGAAGAGCGGCGTCGGGCCGAGCCCACGGATCGTCTCGATCTTTTGCCCGACCTTGCTGCTTCCATGGAGGAAGATCACGAGTGGGTGCTTCTCGCCCTTCTCGAAGCTCTTCGGCAGAACGACGAGGTAGTCCTTCTGGATTCCCTTCGCCTTCTCGAGCACCTCGTCCGGCAATTGGGCGACCTTCTGCTGCGCAAAGACCGTCGACGAGCCGAAGACGAGAGGTAGGACGACAAGAAAAGGCGAGAACTTCATCTTTCGAACAACCTCCGGCGCTCCTCGCTCTTCGGATCCTCGGAAATCGCGTAGCACGCCGAGCCGCGCGCGCGGCATACTATAGTTCCTTCCCACCTCGTTTCACAGAAAGTACATCTCCCGGATCCCATGACTCGACTCTCGCCGACCCTGATCTTCTCGGTGGCCATCACTCTCGTTTCTCCCACGGATCGCACACTGGAAGCCCAGGACTCCGAAACGAAAGCACCCGAAACTCTCCTGAAAAACCTCTCGGCCGATCACCGCACCCTGCTCGTGATCGAGGATCCGGTTCCCTGGCTCGAGTCGATCCTCTCGGACAAAGGGCTCGAAAAGGTCCTCGAGAAAGGCGCTTTCGCAGAGTTTGCAAAGAGCCTTCCGGGAGGCGCCTCGATCAACCTCGCCACCGCCAGGGAATGGGTCGATGAGAAGAAAAACTTCATTCCTTCGCGCATCGCGATCGGTGCGCCCGACGCCTCGCTTCGGTCCATCGGGAAGCTCGTCCGCTTCGGCTTCTTCACGGGATACGCGAACGCCGCTGACGCGATCGAGAAGGACTCCGAGACAGAGCTCGCGAGGTTTCAGAAGGAGGCGGTCGCTGCGTTAGCTGCCGCCGAGATACCGACGATCACGATCTGGGCCGAAATGCGACGCGGAGCGGAAGCTGCTGTCGCGCTCAACATCCTGCGTCTCGCGCTCGGAGGCTTGGCTTCGCAGACCGGAGGCACCCCGAAGACCGACGGCGCGGCGTTCGGCATCGAATTCGAGATCTCGAACTTTCTCCCGGCAGAGATCGCTTCGACGGTCGCTGTCGAGTTCGGGCTCGCGAAGGACGCCGAGGATGCGAACGCCGTCGCCTTCGGAAAGGCTCTCTCCTCGAAGATCGTCAGGATCTGGGCCGAGAAGGTCGACTCGGCGATTCGACTGTCGATCGGCGCCAAGCCGGACGCGAAAGCCGCAGGACTTTCTGCGAAGGCGCTCGCTCCACTCTACGGTGGTACTCCTGCGCCGCTGACTTGGGCGACCTGGGACCTTCGAACCCTTCGCGCCGAGCTCGAGCCCTTGAGCGAAGAATGGGAACGCCGGAAAGATACGAAGCTCGGCGCGCGTCTCCGCGAGATCGACACGGAGGACATGATCTCGACGTTCGAGCTCTTCGCCTTGCAGGTCGAGAACGCTGGAACGACGGGCCACTTGCGAGCTCACCGCCAAGAATCGACGGTCCATGCCGAGATGACCGCCGTGGGCGTCAAGCCGGGCGAGGCACTCACGGGCTCCCCCATCGTCCGCGCGATCCCTGCGCACGCTCAGAGCTTCGCGCTCTCGGGCACCTCTTCGCTCGCGGACCAGCTCGCCGGCTCTCTTCTGCAAGTCGAGGATCGTCTCGGCACGCAGTCGTTCCGTGCGACGCTCGGAGACGACCCGTCAGAAGAGGAGCGCTGGGATAAGATCGTCACGAACTACTACCGAGACTTCGGCAAGTTTCGTCGGCTCGTTTTCGATCGCGCCCCGCAAGTCTTCAGCGCGCCCTCGGGTTGGCTGGTCGACTTCCGCGGCATGATTCGCGAAGCTCGCTTCACGATCAGCAAGGGAGGTCAAAAGGCCACGTCGAGCCTCGAGAAGATTCCCGTGCCGGAGGTTGCCCTCTTCACACGCGTCCAATCGACGAAGGAGGCGAAGATCCTTCTCGGCAAGCTCTGGACCGAGTTCGGGACGGGCCTTCTTCGCTCCTTCGAAGACTCGACGACGACCGTCGACGTTGCTTTCGACGACTCTTTCGAAGAAGCCTTCGGCGGGGCGCCGGAGTCTTCGGGCCCAAAGGACGCGTTCGGATTCTCGACCGCGCCACTCCATGCTGCGCTCGGTAAGAACGGATACAGCGTCGAGCTCGAGACGGATTCCCGGCTGCACGGGTTCTTTCTGGATGACGTGCTCGTTCTCTCGAGCTCGCCACGACTGAGTCGACAGATTGTCACCTCGTGGAACAGCGGCGCCGAGAAGCGGCGTCAACTGCCGAAGTCCACCGCAGGACGACTGACGGAGTACTCCGAGTTCACCGCCGACTCTCTCGCCAGTGGCATGGAGAAGATGTTCGACGGCATGGTCAAGTTTTCGGCGATGACGCAAAGCGACTCACAGCTCGAAAGGGGCTTTGGCGAGGAGCTGGCTCTTCTCGGCAAGGGCCTCGCGGAAGTTCTCCGACTCGCCGAAGGCCTCCGAGTCACGTCGCACGAGAAGGACAGTGCTCGCACGACGCGCCTCGCCCTCGAGCTCAAGAAGTCCACGTTCTGAGTTTCCGTTCGCTGGAGGCGCCAACGACGCGCATGGACTGAAGGCTGATGAGAATTCCAGTGCTGCTGGTCGACGGATGCCGAGATGACGTCACGACGCGGCGACCCGCCACGCTACGCTCGTGTTCGGTTCGGAATTCTGATAGGGTCGAGTGCCTTGATAGATTCACGTTTCAACACGCCTTCGGAGCTTCTCATGTCGCGGGCCGTCTTCATGATGTCAGTTTTCGTCCTCGTTCTTCTCACTTCGCTGAGCACTTCGCTGAGCACTTCGCTGAGCATTTCGCTCTCAGCCCCCGCTGAAAAGCCGAACATCATTTACCTGATGCTCGACGACGCCGGTTACGGCGATGTCGGCTGCTACGGCCAGAAACACTTCGCGACTCCGCACGTCGACTCGCTGGCGAAGCGTGGGCTGAAGTTCTCGTCACACTACGCGGGAAGCACGGTCTGCGCGCCGACGCGCTGCTCGCTGATGACCGGCCTGCACACGGGCCACGCGTTCGTGCGTGGAAATCGCGAGGTCAAGCCCGTCGGGCAATCACCGATTCCGGCGAGCACCGTGACGGTCGCGAAGCTCCTCAAGAAGGCAGGCTACAAGACGGGAGCGTTCGGAAAGTGGGGACTCGGCAACCCGGGCTCGGAGGGCGATCCGGTCCACCAAGGCTTCGACACCTTCTACGGGTACAACTGCCAGCGCAACGCACACACGTACTACCCGACGTGGCTCTACCACAACCTCGAAAAGATCGGGCTCGACGGCAAGACCTATGCGCACGATCTGATCATGAAGGAGTCGCTGAAGTTCATCCGCGAGAATAAGGACGGTCCGTTCTTCTGCTTCCTTCCGTGGACGATCCCCCACGCCTCGATGCATGTACCGGAGGAGTACACCGCGCCGTTCCGCAAGAAGTTCCCTCAGTTCGAGAACACGATCGGCAAGTACAAGGGCCCGAACGTCCGCAACCCTGTCGCCGCGTTCGCCGGCATGATGGTGAAGATGGACGAAGGCGTCGGCCAGGTGACCGCGCTCCTGAAAGAGCTCGGCATCGAGAAGAACACTCTGATCCTCTTCACGTCGGACAATGGCCCGCACAAGGAGGGTGGACACAAGCCCGACGTTTTCGACTCGAACGGACCGCTGCGCGGCTACAAGCGAGACCTCACCGAAGGCGGCATCCGCGTTCCGCTCATCGCGACGTGGCCCGGAACGATCGCGCCGGGGACGGCGAGCGACCACATCTCGGCTCACTGGGACTTCCTACCGACGGCCTGCGAGCTCGCCGGCGTCGACGCACCGAAGGGTCTCGACGGCATCAGCTTCGTCCCGACGCTCCTCGGCAAGAAGGACTCGCAGAAGCAGCACGAGTACCTCTACTGGGAGTTCTTCGAGCGCGGCGGCAAGCGGGCTGCGCGCGTCGGCAAGTGGAAGCTCCTTCAGGAGAATCTGCGCAAGAACATCAACGGCCCGATTCAGGTCTACGATCTCGAGGCCGACATCGGCGAGACGAAGAACCTCGCGGCGCAGCAACCCGAGCTCGTCGAGCGCGCGAAGAAGATCTTCGCCGAGGCGCACACCCCTTCGACGCGCTGGGGGGATTTGAGCAAGCCGTTCCCCAAGCGCAACAACAAGCGCAACAACAAGCGCAAGTAGTCGCGATCAGCTCAGCTCAGCTCAGTCGGATCGATTGGGCTCAGTCTCGAAGGATCGAACGGAGTCAGGTCGGTCGACGTCGCCTCACCGTCGACGATGAGCTCGGCCATCGCCTCGCCCGTCGCCGGTGCGTTGAGCATGCCCCAGACGCTGTGCCCCGTTGCGACGTACGCTCCGTCGACTCCGGGGACCTTTCCGATGAGTGGAGTTCCGTCGATCGTCACCGGTCGATAGCACGCCTGCTCGGCGAGGATGTCGGCTCGCCCCAGCTCCGGACAGACGCGCTCGGTCATCGACCGCAATCGCTCCGAGTGATCGGGATCGACCGACACGTGCGCCGGATCGACGGGCAAGGGCGGCTCTTCGGTGATACCGCAAACGTAGGTCGTCCCATCGGGACGCGGCACGATCTCCGGCGTCTCGACATTTCCCGATTCGGTCTCGAGCTCGACGAAGAGCGCCCGTGGCTCGCTCGGCTCGAAACGGAAGACGAGGCTGTGCCCCTTGAGCCCGTAGACCGCAGGAAGCGGTAACCACTGACACGCGAGAATCGACCAAGGCCCCATCGCGACGACGACGGCATCCGCCTCGACCGGCTCCCCATCGATGATCACGCCGTTCACGCGTCTTCCGTCGTCCGAGAGAAGCAGCCCGTCGACGACGCCGGGGACGAGCTGCGCGCCGCGAGACTCCGCGGACTTCATCATCGCGCGCGTGAACTCCTCGGGATGGATTTGCGCAGTTGTCGATTCGCTTCCGATTTGCGAGTGGACAGCCGCACGTGACGCGATCCAATCGGGCGACGGAAGATTCGCCAAGGAGCTGAAATCACGACGTTCGCTCGCCGCGACGCTGAGCGTGTCGAGACGACGGTAGCCCCAGTCGAGCCCTAGCTCGTCCCGCAGCTTCTCGGCGAGCTCGGCGTGAAGCCCGAAGCTCCGCTTCGCCATTGCGTCGACGACAGTCCCGCGACACCAATCGTAGGCGAGGAAGCCGCCCGATTTCCCCGAGGACGCGTTTCCTACGCTGGTGCGTTCGACGACCGTCCTCGACATCGCGCAGGCCGAGGTAATACGCGATCGTCGTTCCGATGACGCCACCGCCACAGATGAGAACTCGTTGCTGCTCGCTTCTTGACGGACTCACGAAACCTCCACCGAATGGAACACGGACTCGATACGGGAGCCGCCCCATTCTGCGGGCGCGTCATCGAATCGTCCAGTCCAGGCCCCTGGAGACCGTGCTACAATGCTCGCTCGTACGCAGGTCCCCGCAAACGCACACAGAAAGCGAGCCATGAAGCGTCTTCCCATCGTCGTAGCACTTCTCGTCGTTCTTTCGCCCGCGGCATCCGTCCATGCGAACGGACCCGCCGCCCCGGAACCGATCAGCGTCTCGGCCGAGAGCG
>CAYZGY010000006.1:419-22704 GCA_964478085.1 uncultured Planctomycetia bacterium | reverse complement strand
CACGACGGCATCGCGCACGCCGGTCAGAAGCCGCCACACGAGTGGAGTTCTTCAAAGAACGTCTTGTGGAAGAGCCCCATCTCGGGTCGCGGCCACGGCTCACCGATCGTGGTCGGCAAGCAGGTCCTGATCCTCACCGCGGATCTGAAGGCGGACACGCAGACGCTCTACTGCTTCGATCGCGACACGGGCAAGACGACGTGGAAGAAGGTCGTCCACTCGACCGGTGTCTACAAGGGAGGCAACAAGAAGGCCTCGCAAGCCTCGACGACACCCGCGTGCGACGGCAAGCGCATCTACATCACGCTCCTCAACCAAGGCGCGATTTACGTCTCGGCCCGCGATCTTTCGGGCGAGCCGCTGTGGCAGACGAAGATCTCGAACTACATCGTGCACCAGGGTTACGGCGCGTCTCCGTACCTCTACAAGTCGCTCGTCATCGTCGCGGCGGACAACAAGGGCGGCGGCGCGATCTGCGGACTCGAGCGAGCGACCGGAAAGATCGTTTGGCGCGTCGACCGTCCCAAGAAACCGAACTACCCGTCGCCGACGGTGATCCACGTCGCGGGTAAGGATCAGCTGATCCTCACCGGCTGCGATCTCGTCACGAGCATCGACCCGCTGACCGGCAAGAAGAACTGGGAGTTCCCGGGAGCGACGACCGAGTGCGTCACGACGACCGTGACGGACGGCAAGCACATCTACACGAGCGGCGGCTATCCGAAGAATCACGTCTCCGCAGTCGTCGCCGACGGCTCGGGCAAAGTCACGTGGAAGAACGGCTCGCGCGTGTACGTCCCGTCGATGATCTCGCACGACGGACACCTCTACGCGGTCACCGACGCGGGCGTCGCCACGTGTTGGAACGCCGCGACGGGCAAGACGGCGTGGAAGGGACGACTCGGTGGGACGTTCAGCTCCTCGCCCGTCCTCGCGGGTGGCCACGTATTCGCGACCAACGAAAAGGGACAGTCGTTCGTCTTCGCGGCTACGCCGGAGAAGTTCGACCTCGTCGCCAAGAACGAAATCACCGGCCAAGTCTTCGCGAGCCCGGCGATCTGTGGAGGTCGAATCTACCTGCGTATCGCCGAACGACAGAACGGCAAACGCCAAGAGGTTCTTTACTGCCTCGCGAACGGAAAGTAGCTCGAGGAAGCGAATCTTGACGAATCCCGACCGCACCGGGTCTCCCCCTCTGCTCGCAGCTTTGCTCTTCGTGTTGTTGGCGATTCCGTCGAGCGCGCAAGTCATCGATGACTTCGACGAAGATCCCGTCGACAACGAAGACCGGGAGTTCTATGAGCCGGGCGGTGCCGGTGTCTACTCCACGGACGATGGCTACTTTCGAGTGACCATCCCGACGGGCGTCAATCTCGATACGTGGACGGGTGTCGACAACGGCATACAAATTCGTCGCACGGACTTTCCCGAGAACTTCGCGATCGAGACGCGCATCCGCATCCTCGGGAGCGGCGATCCGAACGATCCGATCTTCCCGCCCATCGCGGAGAACGACATCGCGAACTTGCTGGTCAACTTTTCGCAGTTCGACCTGTACCACTGGGGACCGCAGCGCGGCACGAACCTGGTCAATCAGCGCGTCGGAAACCCGTTTCCACCGTGCAACGAGTTCAACGACCTCGACGAGATTTCGCTGCAGATTCTCCGCGCCGGAACGAGCTACACGTTCAGCTGGCGCGCGAGTGATGACGATCCCTGGCTCTTTCTCTGCGAGAGCCAAACCGTCGAGGAGCCGCAGTCCGTCGGCCTCATCTTCAAGACCTGGCAGAATCTCACGACCGAGCAGACCTTCGAGTTCGAGTACTTCCGCATCTTCGAGCCCGAGCTCGAAGGGCCGTCGATCACGGTCTGCGAGTCCGGGCTCAACGACGAGGACGCCGACGCCGAAGCGGGAACGATCACCTACCGCCTGCGAGCGACGAATTCCGAAGGCTCGGCCGAGGTCGACGGCGAGGTCGACGTCGAGGTCTACGTCGAGCACGCGGGAGACGAGCCGCAGACCGGAATCGTCTACTCGATCGTCGATGTCGACGGTGAGAGCTGGTGGCGCATGGAGGTCCCTCAGCTCAGCGACCTCGGAGCGCCCTTCGACGTGTGGACCACGGTCGACAACGCCCCGCAGCTTCGCTTGCCCATCGAGGAGGAGATCTTCGTCGCCGAAACGCGCGTGCGAATCGATCCGACAATTCCGCCTCCAGCCGCCGACGAGTTTCTCGCAGGGCTTTGCCTCGTCTACGGCGACTTCGACGTGCTCCACTGGAACGTCGGACAAGAGCGTCGACAGGGCTTCTCTTGCCGCAATCTCTTCCTCGAACGCACCGCCCAGAACAACTTGGCGCCGGCAGTTTCCGAGGGACTTCTCGAAGGAGTCGCGGTCGACCTGCGCCTCGAGCGCACCTGCCATCAGGTGCGCGCCTACTTCCGCACGACGACGCCGGACGATAGCGGAGAGTGGATCCTCGTCGGTGGCGGCCCGCCCGTCATCGACGACGACCCGAAGTTTCTGCGTGGCGATGCCGATGCGAGCGGCGGCCTGACGCTTACAGATGCGGTGAACATCCTCAACTTCCTTTTTCTCGGTGCCGCCACGCCGCCGTGCCTCGACGCCGCCGACTCGGACGACGACGGACAGATCGCTCTCACGGACGCCGTTCGTGTCCTCGGATTCCTTTTCCTCGGCTTCCTTTTCCTCGGCAACGCACCTCCGGCACCTCCGGGACACGAGATCTGCGGGAAGGACGTAAACCAAGAGAATCCGGACCTCGGCTGCGAGTCGTTCTCTCCGTGTGATTGACGAAAGCGCATGATTCGAAAGATCCCTCGCGTGGCGATTCTCGTCGCATTGCTCGTGCGAGCACAACTCACCGGGCAGAACGACGACGCGTCGCCACCGGAACGCCTCATCGACATCGAGCCAGTCGAGCGCGCGCTGAAGGACGAAGCGTGGATCGTTGTCGACGTTCGCTCGACGGACGCCTACAACGGTTGGGCGCTCGACGGAGCTCGACGCGGCGGCCACATCCCCGGATCGGTCGATTTTCCGGCCTCCTGGATCGACACGAAGGTTGTCTCGGATCAGGATCGTGCCCATCGCCTCGACGAGGTATTGCGAGACAAAGGCATCACGGCGAAGAAGCACGTCGTCCTCACGAGCCATCACTCGGCCGAGCGGAGACGAGTTCGCGCGTTTCTCGGCAAGAGGGGCTTTCGAAACCTCTACGCTTTCGATCTCGCCACGTGGATCGACGACCCGAAGCGCGAGCTTCGTCGCTACCCGAACTTTCATCTCCTCGTCCCGCCTGTCGTCGTCAAACGACTGCTCGACGGCGAACGCCCGGAGACCTTCGAGACCGCGAAGCGCCTGCGCTTTCTCGAGGTGAGCTGGGGACACGAGAGCAAGTCGTACGCGAAGGGTCACGTACCGCGCAGCGTCCACGTCAACACGGACCATTTCGAGCCGCCCCCGTCGTGGGCGCTCGGAAGCGCCGACGTGCTGAACGCCTTCGCGAGGAAGTACGACCTGCGCTTCGACGATACCGTGATTCTCTCGGGAGAAGATCCGACGGCGAGCTACCGCCTCGCGATTGTCCTGCGCTACATGGGCACGCGAGACGTGCGCGTGCTGAACGGTGGGCTCGCAGCGTGGAAGGCAGCCGGCTATCCCGTCGAAACCATTCGCTCCGAGGTCACCTCCGGCAACGGCTTCGGGATCCCGATTCCGAAGGACACGAAGCTCATCGACTCGATCGGCCGCGCTCGCGAGGTTCTCGACGCGACGACGACGTCGACTCTCGTCGACACGCGCAGCTGGGTCGAATTCGTCGGGGAGAGCTCCGGGTACGAGTACCATGAGCAGAAGGGGCGCATTCCTGGCGCGATCTACGCGCAGGCCGAGTTTCGCGGCAAGAATTCGCTGACGCCCTATCGCAACCTCGACGGCACGATGCGGCGGCCCGAGGAGATCCTCGCTATGTGGAAGCGGGCCGGGATCGACACGCGTAAGCACCTTTCGTTCTTCTGCGGAGGTGGTTGGCGTGCAGCCGAGGTGCTGACGTTTGCGCAGGTCGCGGGGCTCGAGCAGGTCAGCCTCTTCAGCGCGGGCTGGATCGGCTGGAGCAAGGATCCGACGAACGCCGTCGAGCAGGATGATCCGAGCCTGGGTCATCCGCGCACAAACTACTCGATCTACTCGGACGCCGAGATCGCTCTCCAAGCCGCGGCCGTTCGCAAGAGTCGCCCGCAGATGTCTCGCGGGGGTTGGGAGTGGGATCGACTGCTTTCCCGATACGTCGACGGCGGTCGCAAGGAGCGAAACGCGCTGACGATTCTGCACGCGTACTTCCTCAGCATGCTCGATCGGTACTACGAGGCACAGAAAAAGGGCGGCGGCGAGACCTTCTCCCTCTTCAACAATCACAAATCCTGGGGAAGCGGCGGCCGCATGCGGATCTTCGCGGAGCTCCTCGCGCAGGACGCGATCACCGAGAAAGAGAAAGCCGACTTCACCCAAATCGTCCGTCAGAGCTTCGCCGTCGGCTTCCCCGACTACTCGAAAATCGAGCGCGGTGTGAACAACCGCCCCTACGGCATCAACAGCGGCCCGGCGATCGCCGTGCGGATGTTCCCCGAGATGCCGAACGCGATCCGCCACCGCCCCTGGCTCGACGCGCTCTGGCGAGAGCTCATCGAGTACGGCGACACGACCGAGACGAACTACTACCCCTACGGCCCGCTGTTCCTCCATGGCTTCCTCGACATGGCCGAGGGCATGGGCAAGCTCGAGACGGACTACGACCTCATCTACGCGATCGCCAAGCGCTACCTCGACTACGTGCACGGTGGTGGTGTTCGTGGCAATCCGAACTCGGGTTGCTTCGCCCTTCGCGATCGAGAAACGATCTACGCGAATCCGTGGAACGCCGAGTACTACGGCGGTGCCGAACGCGTCAATGACGGACATGCCTGGTATCGTCTCGCCAAGATATTCCAAGACCCCGAGTTTCTCTGGGCTTCGGAACAGGTCCTCCTCGGAGGGCTCCCACCAGACGGCCGAGCCGTCCCGCCGGCTTACGAGGAAGCCTACGCGGAGCGTTACTTCTGGTTCAAAGAGCGCGGCATCAGCCCGCGTGTTCCGACTGGCGGCTCGAAGATCGGCTACCTTAGCCCGCTCAAGCACAAGGTGCCCGAACGCCTCTACCTCTGCCCGAGTCGCGAGAGCGGCGCGCCGTTCGTGTCGTTTTTCATCTACGACCGCAACAACAACTACATGCACTACTGCGACGACAGCGACGGCAAGCTCTACGAGTACGCTGTCGACGGTGCGAAGTTCCTGCACGTCTCGGGCAAGTACAGCAGCGGTCGTGCCGGCGTCGGCGAGACTTCGTACGACATGCTCTCCGTACTGCCGCCCGACGTGGACTTTCCGATGGGCGACGACGGGAAGATGGGCAGTACCTCGCCCAACACCTGGAAAATGTCGTCGATGTCTCTCAAGGTCGCGCTCAATTGTCGTGACGCCCCCGACTCGAAGAACTGGGTCCTCGACGAGAAGATACACCTCTTTCGCCGCACGGATCAGCCCGAGCTCGGCTACGCTCACGGCAACATGGATGGCTACTGGTACCTCAACAACGCGTACCGACTGACCTCCGTGGACATGGGCACCTTCGGCTCGGGCTCGCAGATTCAGAACATCCGAATCGCCGGCCCGGCGGGCGAGAAGATCCTCGTGGCAGGAGACACGTTGCCGAAGAACCTGAAGCTCGTGCTGCACCAAGGCGACGAGCGACGGACGCTCGCAGGCGAGGAGCGCCTGCGCGCCGCGTCATCTGCCCAAGGCGGTCGTCGACCCGGAAAAAGCCTACGAGTAGCAGTGCCCGAAGGAGCGCGGCTCGGGATCATTCTCGAAGGGCTCGATGAATCCTTCGACGGACAGAACGAGTACACGCGCGTCTCCTACGATTTCCGTGGCGACGGTGGCAGCATCCGACTCAACGATCGAACGCACCCGCGCTACTTCACCCCGCTCTACCACCGGGGCGCGATTCTCGTGCGCGACGCGCTCAAGGCCGAGAATCACGACGATGACTCGTTCGGTCAATTCCGCTATCGCAACTTCTACGGCTCGGACTGCGAGTGGACGCGCCAAGCGCTGCTGACCGTGGAAGGCATCCTCATCGTCCGCGACGCCTACCAGCCCGGCATCGATGTCGACGGCTACCACGCGTCGCCGGGCTGGATGCTCAAAGCGGAAGGCGAGCCGAAGAACGACGGCAGCCACTGGTTCGACGCGCCGGCGCGCGATCACGCCTGGTGGCAGGAGCAGAAAAAGCGCATCCTTCTCTACCTGCATCCTGGCGAGGGACTGAGCATCGGGCAGAAGGCGCACCGAGCCTCACAAGACATCAAGAGCGGCGCGATCCACAACACCTTCGCACGCGCCACGCTTCGCGCGGGTCGAGAGCAGATCTGGCTCAGCGTGCTCGTGCCGTTCAACGAAGGCGACGACGCGAGCAAGCTCGCAAAGACGATCTCGACCGAGCTTCTCGAGAACGGCACGGCTCGTGTGCGCATCGGCCACGTGAAGGCGTCGATCGACGCGCTCGGTAGCTGGAGAGTCGAGCGTTAGCCGGAATCACCGCTCGCCGAACTCACCGCTCGCCGAACTCACTCCGCGATCCTGTACAGGTACTCGCGTCCGCGCACGAAGATAGCGCCCTTCGAGACCGCGGGGCAAGCGGTCGTGCCCATTTCCGGCACTTCGTTGACGGCGACTTCCTGGAACTTGCGACCTGTCGCGAGAATCGTTCCACGTCCCGCTTCGCTGAAGAAGTAGAGGTGCTTGCCTGCTAGAATCGGCGAACCGCGGTAGTTTCCACGCGCACGTCCGACCCAAACCTCCTCACCCGTCTTCGCGTCGACACACGCGACGACGCCGTTGTCGGTGATCTGGTAGATCAACCCTTCGTGGTAGATCGCCTTGGCGAAGCGCGGGTTGCCCTTCGAGCGGTCCCAGACAACGTGACTGTCGGTGATGTCGCCCTTCGTCGTCTTGTCGAGCTTCACGGCGACGAGGTGCGCGCCGCGCGATCCCGTGTTGATCACCGCGAGGCCTTCCTTCGGAAGCCAGAGCGGGCGGATCGCGGCGTTGTAATTCTTGTGACGAAGCTGCCAGAGCTCCTTGCCGGTCTCGAGGTCGTAGCTCTGCATCGCGCGAGAGCCGACCGAGAGGATCTGCGCGCGACCGTCGACCATGACGACCACGGGCGTGCAGTACGCCTTGCGCATATCGCCTTCGCGCTTCGGCTTGCCGTTCTTGTCGAGATCCTCGTAGTCCGTGCTGCGATCCGTTCGCCAGAGCGTCTTGCCGGTCTTCGCGTCGAGGACGGTCGTGTAGTGCTGATCGACTCCGTCGAAGGTCAGGATGAGCTTGTCGCCGTGGAGAACCGGCGAGGAGCCCGGACCTCGGTAGTGACGGCAGGGAAGATCGCGTCGCTCCCAGACGACCTCCGCCGTCTTCGAGTCGAGTCGCGCCGTTCCGTACGTTCCGAAGTGCACGTAGACCGCTCCGGGCGCGAGCACGCACGTCGGCGCGGCGTAGTTGTTGTAGCCCTTGGCGCCGCCGAGCGACTCGACCTTCTCGTTCTCGAAGAGGAGCTTGTCGTGGACGACCTTATCCGACTCTTCGTCGACCGCGATGACGTACTGCTTCTTGCCGTCGAGCGTCGCGGCGGTCAGCCAGACCTTGCCCTCCGCGACCACGGGCGACGAATGGCCCAGATCGTGGATCGGGGCCTTCCACACGACGTTTTTCGTCACGGACCATTCGGTCGGCAGGTTCTTCGCGTCGGCCGTCGAAACGATGCTGTCGAAGGTCGGCCCATGCCGTTCGGGCCAGTCGGCGAAGAGGGTGGACGCTTGGGCGAGAACGAAGAGAATGAGGAATGTTCGAGTAGTCATGCGCATCAGAATAGCGTGCTTCGGGTGGCGTGGAAAGGGACCAAATCACCTCCAGGGCCATCCCCCTAGCATTGGCGAGTTTCAGCGACGAAGAGCTCGGGCGAATCGGCCGCTTGGACGCCGAATCGACTTCTTCAACGGGCTGCTAACCCACGTCAAACTCGCGATGGAACCGGTCGAAGTCTTAGAAGTCCTCTCCTGGCCCGTCGCAATCGTCGCGTGCGTGTGAATTCTCCGTGGCTCTCTGGGTCGTTTGGTCGAGAAGACCGAACGGGTGACGTACAAACACCTCGAGATCGAGTTTCGCGACGGCATCGAGCGCGCGAGGTCCCAAGTCGGGGGCTCGGGCGAACGCGGCAAGCGCAGTCCGCTCACGAAGGAGTACGACGAGCTCGTCGGCACGTCGCCGAACGTCGCCGAACGTCGCCGCACGTCGCCGAACGTCGTCGATCGAGTCGTGGAGATCGGTCGAGCAGTACGTCGCGCTCGCGCTCGACCTCGCCCAGCACCTCGACAGCTTGCGGTGAGAGCCGATCGGGGCTCTCACTTCAAGGCGATCGGATCGAGCCACACTCCGTGCGCGTGAGTACGAATGATGCGGAGTAGCCATTCCGACTCCCTCGTCGCTCCGGCTCCCGTGAACCACGATCCAAGCGCGATGATCTGGCGTTCCGACGGGCGTCCCGAGCGCCCCCTTGAGCCCTACGCGTCAGCGCTCCACCGTACGTGTATCGAACGGCTTCAAGTCCGACAGGTAAAGACGTGGGGTCTCACCCAACCGTTTCTCGACCTCGAGCTTCACGAGTCCCTCGAGGTACGGGGCGGCGCGACGTTACCAGACACACGCACGCATGCGAGCCGATTCGGCATGAGCCGGAACGCGCGCAGCATCAGCAAGCCTCCACCAGGCGTTCCCGAGCGCGGTTTGCGGCTTCGCCTCTGACGGACGCTCGAGCTCCATGCTCGCGATCTCACTCAAAATCGCATCCTCGCCCTTCACGAGAAATGGAAGACCGTCGTCCTGGCGATCGAGCAGAAGGCAAAGCGCCGAGCCGGCGATGACGGTCGCGATCAGCAGGCATGTCGCAGACGAGCGAGCAGAGCAAAACGTAAGCGAATATCGCACTCGGCTGCCTCTCTATCGAGCCCCCGTCCTTACTCGATCAACTGGTGCTGAACGTGCCCGTGCACGTCGGTCAGACGATGGTCTCGTCCCTGGAATCGGAACGTCAGCTTGCGATGATCCATGCCGAGGAGGTGCAGCATCGTCGCGTGCAGGTCGTGGACCTCGACGGGATTCGCGACGACATTGTAAGAGAAGTCGTCCGTCTGCCCCCAGCTCATTCCTCCACGGATGCCGCCACCGGCCATCCAGAGCGAAAAGCACCTCGGGTGGTGATCCCGACCGTAGTTGTTTCGGCTCAGTCGTCCCTGACAGTAGGCCGTGCGACCGAACTCGCCGCCCCACACGACGAGCGTGTCCTCGAGAAGACCGCGTTGCGCGAGATCCCAAACGAGAGCCGCCGAGGGCTGATCGGTGTCGCGACACTGACCGCGGAGCGCGTTCGGCAGGTTGCCGTGCTGATCCCAACCCATGTGGAAAAGCTGCACGAATCTCACGCCGCGCTCGGAGAGTCGCCTCGCGAGCAGACAGTTCGACGCGTAGGTCCCCGGCTTGTGCACGTCGGGTCCGTACATGTCGAGCACGTGCTTCGGCTCGTTCGAGATGTCGGTGAGCTCCGGGATCGACGACTGCATGCGAAACGCGAGCTCGTACTGCGCGATGCGCGTCGCGATTTCCGGATCCCCGACCGTCTCGAGACGACGACCGTTGAGCTCCGCGAGATCGTCGAGCATCGAACGCTTGATCTTCTCAGGGACGCCCGCGGGATTGCTCAGGTAAAGCACGGGATCTCCCGCGCTGCGAAAGCGGACGCCTTGGTGAGTCGTCGGCAGGAATCCGCTGCCCCACAGTCGATCGTAGAGAGGTTGCCCGTCGCGACGCCCCGTCCCGCGAGAGGTCATCGCGACGAACGCCGGAAGGTCGGAGTTCTCGGTGCCGAGACCGTAACTCGCCCACGCGCCGACGCTCGGACGTCCCGCGATCTGCGAACCCGTCTGAAAGAACGTGATCGCCGGGTCGTGGTTGATCGCCTGCGTCACCATCGTCTTGACGACGCAGATCTTGTCGGCGATCGATGCCGTGTGCGGGATGATCTCGCTCAGCAGCGTGCCACCCTCGCCGTGTCGGTCGAAGCGGAAGATCGACGGCGCGACGGGAAAGCGCTTCTGGCGTGAGGTCATCGTCGTGACGCGCTGCCCCATGCGAACGCTGTCCGGAAGATCCTTGTCGAAGAGCTCCTTCATCTGCGGCTTGTGATCGAAGAGGTCCATCTGCGATGGGCCACCGCTTTGAAAGAGGTAGATCACTCGCTTGGCCCGCGCGCCGCAGTGCGGGAGCTTCGACGATCCGGCATGACCAGACGCAGACGCGGCCAGCCCGTCGTCGCTCAGCATGGACGCGAGGGCCGCCGTCCCGAGTCCGGTCGAGCTGCGGAGCAGGAAGTGACGTCGTGTCGAGCTTTCGGATCGTGTCTCACTCACGGGTCATCGTCTCGTCGAGATTGAGAAGGGTCTTGGCGATCATCGTGAACGCCGCGTGCTCGGCACGGTCGAGAGTCTCGTCGCGCAGGGACTCTCCGTTGTCGAGGAGCTCCTCCGCGGCCTTCGGCTCGGAACGGTAGAAGGCGAGGTAGCGCGCGTAGGCGCGCTGCAGGACACCGAGCTCGGCCTCATCGGGACGTCGCGAAAGAGCGACGCGCCAGGCGAAGACCAGACGATCGGCGACACTTTCGCCGCCCTCGCGAAGAATCCGCTCGGCGAAGTGACGAGAGGCTTCGACGAAGGTGACATCGTTCTGTAGCGTCAGCGCCTGCATCGGCGTATTGGTCACGTCGGAACGCACGCGGCAAGCCTCACGCCCGCCTCCGTCGAACACCGACATGCGCGGTGGAGCGACCGATCTCTTCCAAAACGTGTAGAGCCCACGCCGATACAGATCGGCGCCATGATCCTGCACGTAGAAGTCGACCGACGTCTTCCCTGTCCCGAAGGAGAGCTCCTTCCACATTCCCCGCGGCTGGTACGGCTTCACCGCTGGACCGCCGAGCGTATGCTCGAGTACCCCCGCGACGAAGAGCGCTTGGTCGCGAATCGCAGCGCCAGTCAACCGACGTCGAGGACCTCGCGCAAGGAGACGATTGGCCGGATCACGCTTCAAGGCTTCAGGTGTCACGCGTGACGACTGGAGGTACGTCGAGCTCGTGACGATGAGCCTGTGCAGCGCTTTCTTATCCCAACCGAGCCGCACGAACTCGGTGGCGAGCCAGTCGAGCAGCTCCGGATGCGAAGGGCGCTCGCCGCGGACTCCGAAGTCCTCCGACGTGCTGACGAGCCCCGTGCCGAAGTGATGCTGCCAGATGCGGTTGACCGTCACGCGCGCTGTCAACGGGTTCTCGGGACTGACGAGCCAACGCGCCAGCGAGAGACGGTCGGGCTTCGTGCCCTTCGAAAAGCTCCCGAAGATCGCCGGCAGCTTCGGGAGGATCTGCTCGCTCTTGTCGGGCTGATCGTACTGACCGCGGCGAAGGATGTACGTCGGTCGCCTCCCGGACTGCTCGCGCATGACCTGGACGGGCGTCTTCGGCCGCTTGCCGTACTTCTCGATGCGCTTGCGGATCGCGTCGAGCTCGCCCTTCGCCGCATCACCCTTCGCTGCCTTCAGATCTTTCACACGTCGCTCGAGGTCGGCGACGCGCCACTCGGCGTGACGATTCGCGACCTCGATGAACGGTTTCGCTGCTCCGCGACGACCATCGATGCCCTTCTCGGGGACGTTGTTGAAGAACGCGAAGAGCTGGTAGTACTCCTTCTGCGAGATCGGATCGTACTTGTGATCGTGGCACCGTGCGCAGCCGATCGTCAGACCGAGAAAGACGGTCGACGTCGTGTCGACCCGGTCGACGACGTACTCGACCTCGAACTCCGCATCGAGACTGCCTCCCTCGTCGTTGACCCGATGGTTGCGGTGAAAGCCCGTCGCGATGAGCTGCGCCTGCGAAGGCTCGGGCAGCATGTCTCCGGCCATCTGCTCGATCGTGAACTCGTCGAAGGGGAGACTCGTGTTGAACGCGTCGACGACCCAGTCGCGCCACGGCCACATGTACCGCTCCCAGTCCGCCTGGTAGCCGCTCGTGTCGGCGTAACGCGCCGCGTCGAGCCAATCGAGCGCCATGTGCTCGCCGTGGAGTGGTGAGGCGAGCAAGCGATCCACCACTCGCTCGTACGCGTCAGGCGAATCGTCCTCGAGGAACGCGTCTATTTCGGCGGGCGTCGGCGGGACACCGATGAGATCGAGCGTCACGCGACGAAGCTGATTGATGCGGTCTGCACGCCTCGACGGAGCGACCTTTTCGCGGTCGAGCCGTGCGAGGATGAAGGAGTCGATCTCGTTCTTCGGCCAGGTCGCATCCTGCGTCTCCGGCAGCTCGGGTCGCTTCGGAGAGACGAACGCCCAATGCTCTCCCCACGAGGCGCCCTGCTCGATCCATCGCTCGAGCGTCGCGATCTCGGCGGCGCTCGGTCGACGTGGCGAGTCGGCCGGCGGCATGACCTCGTCGGGATCGTCGGTCTTGATTCGCACGAGGAGCTCGCTTCGTTCGGGCTTTTCCCGATCGACGACGTAGCGACTGCCCCCGCGCTTCTTGAAGACGCTCTCCTCGACGTCGAAACGAAGTCGCGCCTTCCGCGTCTGCGCGTCGGGCCCGTGACACTCGAGGCAGTACGTTGCGAGGATAGGCCGAACGTCACGGTTGAAGTCGATCTCATCGGCCGAAACGGCTGAACCCACCGCGATCAGGAGTGCGACCGTGATTCCTCTCACTGACATGCTCGACTCGAAGCCTCCCTCTTCGCCCGATGACCGTCACCGATCATCTTCAGGCGATGATATCGTGCATCACGTCGCCGTGAACGTCGGTCAGACGAAAATCTCGACCACTGTAGCGGTACGTCAGCTTCTCGTGATCGATGCCCATCAAGTGCAAGATCGTCGCGTGGAGATCGTGGACATGCGTGCGGCGGTCGACGGCCGCGAAACCGAACTCGTCCGTCGCGCCGTAGGTCATCCCGCCGCGCACTCCACCACCCGCCATCCAGACGGTAAAACCGTGATGGTTGTGGTCGCGCCCGCTTCCTCCCTCGCTGACCGGCGTGCGCCCGAACTCGCCGCCCCAGAGGACGAGCGTGTCGTCGAGAAGCCCGCGAGCGTCGAGATCTCGAAGAAGCGCCGCGATCGGTTGATCGACGTGTCCCGCCTTCTCCCGGTGACCCTTCGCGATGTCCTTGTGATCATCCCAGGGCTGAAAGTTCCCGTAGAAAACCTGCACCATGCGCACGCCCCGCTCGACGAGACGGCGTGCCGTGATGCACGCATCGCTGAAGTAGCCCTTGCCGTAGAGCTCCCGAATCGACTCGGGCTCACGACTCACATCGAACGCTTCCTTCGCGGCTGTCTGCATCCGAAAGGCGACCTCGAACGACTCGATGCGCGCTTCGAGAGCCGCGTCGGCGTCGCGGTCCTTCGAGTGCCTGCGATTGAGCGTCTGGATGAGATCGAGCTGACGTCGCTGCGACCCGCTGCTCAAGCGCCCGTTCTCGAGATGGGAAAGCACTTTCTTCGGGTCGAGGTCACGAACGTGGCAACCTTGGTGCACTCCGGGCAGAAAGCTGCTCGCCCAAAGCTGCGGTCCGACGACGGGCTTTCCGGGACAGAGGACAATGAAGCCCGGAAGGTCGCGATTCTCCGTCCCGAGGCCGTACCCGAGCCACGAGCCGAGACTCGGGCGAATCGGCTGCGGATTGCCGCACGTCATCATCAGGAGCGAAGGCTCGTGGTTCGGCACGTCGGTGTACATCGAACGCACGACACAGATCTTGTCGATGCACTCGCCGACCTTCGGAAAGATCTCGCTGACCTCGATGCCGGACTGCCCGTAGCGCTGAAACTTGTACGGCGACTCGAGCAGCCCGCCCGTGCGACGCTCCGTCTTGAGTCCTGCTCCCTTCGGCCGCTGCCCGTGGTACTTCTCGAGCGCGGGCTTCGGATCGAAAGTATCGACCTGCGACGGCCCGCCGTTCATGAAGAGATGAATGATGCGCTTGGCGCGCGGGATGACCACCCTCGCCTCGACAGGGTTCTGCGCGGCGACGAGCTCGCCGTTCTCGAAGAGGAGACCGGCGAGGCCAAGCATTCCGAGGCCCGTTCCCGAGCGCTCGAGCATGCTTCGACGAGAGATGAGAGATGCGTCAATCGACATGGATGAATTCGTTGGTGGCGAGAAGCGCCTGCGTGTACTGGACCCACGGCGGTAACGAGTCGCCCTCGTCTTTCGGCGCCGAGATGAATCGACGGCCGATCTCGAGCTCCTCACTCGTCGGCTCGCGCGAGAACGCGAGACGGTACGCCTGGCGGATGCGATCGTCAATCTGCTCCGCGAGCTTCGAGAGCCTCGCGGCGAATGCCTTCGCTCGCTCGATCATGAACGGCGAGTTGAGCGCGAAGAGCTGCTGCTGGGGAACAGTCGTCGAGAGTCGGCCAGCGGCCGTGACGTTCGCGTCGGGAAAGTCGAAGGTGCGGAGGAACTCGTTGAGCTGGTGGCGCCTGATACTCGCGTAGCCTGTCCGACGCCGATTTCCGGCATCGCTGACGTTCGACGTCTGTCCCCCGAGTCGCGCGTCGAGCTCGCCCGATACGGAGAGGAACGAATCACGCATCGACTCGACATCGAGCCGACGACGATTCCAACGCCAAAGCCAACGGCCCTCGGCATCGACCTCGAGATTCTTCGCGTGAGACGAAGACGCGAGTCGGTAGGTCGCCGACGTGAGCATCATTCGGTGAAGCTGCTTCGTCGACTGACCGCCCTCGTCGAAGCGGCGAGCGAGCCAATCGAGAAGCTTGGGGTGCGTCGGGCGATCACCGAGCTCGCCGAAGTTGCTTGTCGTGCCGACGATTCCGCGACCGAAGCGCCACTGCCAGATGCGGTTGACGAAGACGCGCGTCGTCAGGGGATTCTCCGAAGCGGCGATCGCATCGGCGAGCTCGAGTCGCGTGAACTCGTGCGCGCGGGCCTTCTCGGGATCTTTCGGACGCGCACCCGGCGCGAGCACCTCGAGAAATCCGCGAGCGACCCAGGACCCCTTCTTCGCGGGATCGCCTCGCAAGAAGACCTGCATCGCGTTTCCGTGCCCCGCGATCGAAGGGACCTTCGGGAAATCCGACGGGACGAGCTTTCGTCGAGCCTCGAGCTCCTTCCGAAGCGTCGCGAGCTCGCCACGCTCGGCGTCCGAAAGCGCGTACTGCTCCGCGTGCTTCGCGTCGAGCTTGAGCGGAGCGTTGCCGCGAAACCAGATCGACTGGAGCAGCTTCTCGCCTTCGGGCGACGGCTTCTCATCTTCGGCCAGATTTCGCCGACGCGCTTCCTGCGCACGCTCGCTGATCGCGAGGATCGCGGCGTCGATCTCGGCCGGCACCTTGATCTCATCGAGCGTCTTCTTCCCTTTCGCGTCGTCACGAGGCTGGAAGAGCTCGATCAAGGCCGGGTCGAGAAGATCCTTCCCCCGACGAGCGTGCTCGCGCCAACGGTGCGCGAAGTAGAAGAGCATCTCCTCCGCCGCGGCAACCTTCTTCGTATCGAGCTTGACGCCTGCATGCTCGAGCATGCGCATCTTCCACGCGAGGCGCAGCCAACTCGCGAGACGCACGATCTCCTGTCCGCTCCAGCGACGCCCGCGCTCGTCGAGAAACTGGCTGACGACTCGCTCTTGCTCTTTGACGTGCGCGAGGGCCTTGTTGCGGGCGGCGACCGCCTTCGGCGTTCCGATCGACGTGTGACGTGGATTGGAGCCCTTGAAGATTCCCGCGACCGAGTAGTAGTCCTCGATCGAGATCGGATCGAACTTGTGGTCGTGGCAACGCGCGCAAGAGACGGTCAACGCGAGAAAGCCTCGCGTGAAGGTGTCGATGCGATCGTCGAGCTCGTCCGCGGCAGCCTTCTCGCGATCCGAGTTCTTGTAGTAGACCGCGCCGAGCCCGAAGAAGCCGAGCCCTCCGAGTCGTACGAAACGATCGTCGATGGTCTCGTTCTCGTCGACGGGGAGCAAATCCCCCGCGATCTGGCGACGGACGAAATCGGCGAGCGGCATGTCGTCGTTGAACGCACGCACGACCCAATCTCGATACTGGAACGCCGTCCCGTTGCGACCGCCCTTGTGCGCTTGATCCTCGGCGTAGCGAGCCACGTCGAGCCAGTGTCGCGCCCAACGCTCGCCGTAAGCCGGCGACGCGAGGAGCTCGTCAACGAGCGATTCGATCGCGGCGTCGAGGTCGGCTTTCGCAGCCTCCTCGAAAGCTGCGACACGATCGGGAGCGGGCGGCAGACCGAGGAGATCGAAGTAGATCCGCCGGATCAAGACGCGCGGCTCGGCAGCCTCGACCGGCGTCAGCCCCTCGCGCTCCATCGCGGCGAGCACGAATCGGTCGATCGGGTTCTTCGGCCACGACCCGTCGCGTACCGCAGGAACTCCGGGCTCGCTGACCGCGGTGTAAGGCCACGGACGCTTAGTCGCCTCGGCTCCGTTCGACCGCAAGGTCGCCGGAACTGTGAGCAACAGCGGCACGATCCAACGCACCGCGTTGAGCTTTCGACTCTTCTTTCGGGCTCTCATCACCTCGCGCACGCCTTCGTTCGTAATCCGAGATGATCGCTGAATCGAGCTCGGAAGACAACCGTAAGACGCTCGCGAGCAGACTGAACAGATCCCTTATCCGAGCGAAAGGACAGATCCCACATCCCCGGAGACTGTCGCACCTGGGTAGGCCTACGGTTTTCCCGAAGACAGATCTGACGTTCTCAGGATCCGCGATGACTCGATTCGCGTCTACGCCTCAACGATCGCTCAACACGAGGACCGCTCGCAATCCGGCAATCGGCCGCGCGTCCTGTCCGTACCGCACTCCCGGAACGGCGCAGCGATCGGCGCGCCGCCCAGGAAGAGCGCGCGCCGCCCAGGAAGAGCGCGCGCCGCCCAGGAAGAGCGCGCGCAGCCCGGTGCGCGTCCCCCGTGGAAAAGGAACGAGAGAAGCGTGACCGGATCGCTGAGGTCGAACTCGTGATAATTTCGAAACTCACGCGAGGAGCCCGCTGTGCCGGGAGGATTATCGTCGCGGCTCGCGAAGTACGGACCGACCGACGCGGCGGGAAGTGCGCCGCTTTTCGTTCGGCCGAGCGACCCGCCGTCGAACGCGTCGACCGTAAGCGGCGGAGCGCAGAGCTCACCGTCGACTCGGATCGGGATGCCGCTGCGGCGGAACTGACTCAGCGGAGCCGAGGTGCCCTCCGTCTGGATGACCGGGCAGTTCACGTCGGCCGTCGGTGTCATGTAGTACAGCTTTTCGATTTTCGCTGCGGGAGGGAGGCTCAGCGAGAAGGCGATCAGCGATCCTGGCGTGACCTCTGCGTCATAGAACGGAAACCAGACGCGAACGGGATCTGCCCCTCCAGCGAAGTCCCCGAACGTCATGGCCGTCGCGATCTCTTCGCCGTCGAATCCTCCCTTCTGAGCGCGAAGATACAGCATCGAAGATCCGTTCGTCGGAGACCTCATCCAGAGGGCTACACGTATGAGCCGACGGCCGGCAAACGATGGAATGTAGAATCCTCGCGAAAAGCGGTCGCCTCCCGAGGTGAACACGGGCGGTGGCGGACAGTCGATGAGGACTTCCTCAGCGACTGCGGAAGTCCGCGTACCGAAAGTCATGAGAGTCGAAAAGCCGACGGTGGCGACGACGAACAACGCGCCGGGAAGGGTTCGGGGGAGATTGGACATCGTAAGGCTCCTTTTCGTTCGACGGGAACCGAGCCGAACCGGCTCGGCGGTGGAAAACCGCGGCGACGTGCCGCGTCTCCACCCGAGAGCGCAGGGCCCCGTATCTCGTGGCCGAAAAAAGTGACAAAAAAACCGCCCGTGCTCTCGCAGGAACGAATCGGGACTGCTCCAATGACGGATCGCGGAGCCGGAGAAGACTCGATTCACTCAGGAGCCCCGAACATGACGTTGCATCCCCTACGGGTCGCGTTGACCCTAGCCCTCGTGACCGTGGCTTTCCCGCTGACGGCAGCGACCCTGCGCGGAAAGGTCGTCAACTTCGAGGGCCAACCGCTCCGCGGAGCGATGGTCTCGGCCTTCAACAGAGAAACGCGCCAGATCACCTCGGTCTTCTCGCAGGCCGACGGCTCCTTCGCGATCGACGGCCTCGAGAAGAAGGAGTACGAATTGCGCGCGAGGCGCATGGGTCAGGTCGACGTGTGGCTCGACGAGATCTCGGGAGACACGCAGAAACTCGAGATCGAGATGGAGACGGCGGAAGGCGAGGACCTCGAGGAGCAGCGTCCGGCGACGAGCGGCTTCAGCATGCTGAAGTTCGACAACATTCGCGACAAGCTCAACTTCAAGATGATGTGCAGCTACTGCCATCAAGTCGGCACGATCCCGTTCCGCACGCCCGAGCAGCCCGTCGACTGGGAAACCATGCTCCGTCGCATGGACGGCTTCGGAGGTCTCTACCGACACACGCAGGAGACGATCATCCCGCGGCGCGTCAAGACGTACAACGACGACGCCGTTCTCAAATGGCCGAAGTTCGTCCCGCCGCCCACGCCGAGCGGACTCGCGGTCAAGGCGAAGATCACGGCGTGGGAAATCGGCAAGTGGAACGAGAGCACGTACCACGACCTCGAGCTCGGCCCCGATGGCCTCGTCTACCTCGTCAACATTCAGAAGAACCGCCTCGTCACGCTCGATCCGAAGAATGGCGAGACGGTCTTTCGAAAGTTCCCGCGTGGCACGGGTGGCGCGCACTCGATCGAGCTCGCGAACGACGGCAACATGTGGGTGACCATGTGCGGCTCGGGGCACATGGCGAAGTTCGACCTCGAGAGCCAAGAGTTCTCGTTCTACTCGAGCGCCGAGGCTCCGGCGCGTCGCGGATCGTATCCGCACACGCTACGCATCGACCCGAAGGATTCGAACGGCACGATCTGGTACACCGACGCGGGACGCAACTCCGTGTTCCGCATGGATCCGTCGGGTGGCAATGTTCGCGAGTACCACCTGCTGCGAGCGAACCAGGCCGTCGCCGCGGGCAAGGGCGAGTCGAAAGGCATCACGCCGTACGGTCTCGACTACTCGCCCGTCGACGGGATGATCTGGTACTCGAAGCTCAACGGCAATCGCATCGGCCGCATCGACCCGAAGTCGGCCGACGGCAGCATCAAGGAGTGGAACCCTCCGTTCCGTGGCCCGCGTCGCCTGCACGTCGCGCCGAACGGAATCGTCTGGGTTCCCGGCTTCGCCTCGGGTGTATTCGGCGCCTTCGATCCGAAGACCGAGACGTGGAAGGTCTACCCGCTCCCCGACGCGGACAACCAGATCCCCTACGCGCTCAACGTCGACAAGAAGGGCATCGTCTGGATCTGCGGAACGGGGAACGACTCGCTCTACCGCTTCGATCCGAAGACCGAATACCTCGTCGAGTTCCCGCTACCGATGCGCGTGAGCTACACACGCGAGATCGAGTTCGACGACGAAGGCAACGTTTGGACGAGCACGAGTGGGCCCCCGCGTCACATGGAGCGCGGGTACGGCATGGTAATCAAGCTCGAGCTTCCGGCCGACATCGACGAGATCGCGCAGACAGGTGGCATGAAGCTCAGCACGGTCGCGCTCAGCGACGATCACTTCCGCGGAGAGCCGCCGCGGAAGCGTCCGCAAGGTCGCCCACGCGAAGGAAAACCCGGCGGACGGAACGTCCGCTCAACCCACGTCGCCCTGCTGGAGCTGATCGCGCGTGAAGAGCTGCCTCCCCACTACGAGCCGCACCGTGGACGCAACGCGAAGGAGACACACGAGCTTCACCAGGGGTACGTCGATCGCGTCATGGCGCGCCTCACCTCGACGCAAGGTCAGCGCGTCGGAATGCTCTGGAAAGAGCAGGAACGTGTCTTTCCGAAGATGAAGAACAGAGGCGCCTCGTTTGTTCGCATCCTGGCGTACGTCGCGCGCGGCGAGCGCACTTGGGCACAACTCCACAGCGAGTTCAATGGCAACCCTCCTCCGATCAAGGGAGCTCGCCCGCCGAAGGTAGCCGCTGCGACGGGCAGCAAGCCCACGCCGAAGAAGACCGGGAAGAACGCGCCGACCGGTCGACCGGCGACGATCGAGGAGAAGACCAAGATCCATCGTCTCCAGAGCAAGAAGCGCGCGACCTTCGACGCCTTCGTCTACGCGAACCGGATTCCCGAGAAGCCCGACGAGGCCGAGTCGCCCGTCGACTTCGCGGGACGCATCTTCGGTCGTCTGGCGAATCAGGAAGGTCGCATCCTTCTCAAGCTGCCGCCGGGGATGGATCGCAAGGGCTACGACGGCTTCAAGGCTTTCCTCGGATCCGAAGGCAATCCGGAGGTGACGAACTGTGTCCCTTGCCATTCGCCCGCGGAATTTACAGACGACCGCTCGCACGTCGTCGCTCGAGGCGCTGAAGCAAAGCCGACGACCTCGCTCCGTAATCTCGGCAAGCGCGAGGTCGACATTCGCAAGGTCGTCCTCGGAAAGATCGCGCTGAGTCGTGCGAAGCGTGCCGGCAAGGCGGATGGTGTCGACGATGCGTACTCACGCATCCATCTGACCGGGAAGGACGTCGACAACGTCGTCACGTTTCTCAAGACCTTGGACGACGTCGGAGACGACGACTTCCGCCGCCGCATCCTCGAAGCGAAGGTCGTCCACGTGACGCACTAAGGGGTTCAGCCAGTGAAAAGAAACGTGCCGGCGGTGCAACCGAAACACCGTCGACACGCTCTGGCGAGGATTCTGTCAGCTCACCGGAACGAGGAACCGGATCATGGCAGGAAGTTGAACGTCTCCGTCGCGGCGACGCCCTGACCACTCGGCCCGAGAATCTCGACACGGATTTCGCACGTAGTGACGAAGCTGTCTTGAATCGTCTGAGGAACGGTCGTCGTCACGGACTGCGCGTCGTTCGCGAGCTCGTCGAAATCGACGGTCTGCGAACTACCTGCGAGAGACGAAAACACGAACGACGCATGCACGCTCTCGACCGGGAACGTCGTCGGTGCGAGCTCGCCGTCGCGAGTCACGTCGATGTCGAACGTCGCCGCGGGGTCCGGAAACACTGTCAGCGCGATGTCCCCCGTGCCACCCTGGAACTCGTCTCCGTTCTCGCCGGCCGTGTCGACGAGGTTGACCGTCGTGCCCTCGTCATTCGGAGGGAAGACCCCACGAACGTCGACCGCGTCGAGTGTGCCCTCCGCGGCGCTCACCTCGATGCGCATGTGCGGCGTGACTGTCGCTGTCTCCGACCCGAGGTACTCGCGCTCGTTGATCATCGTGAAGTCGATGTCCTCCGTTCGACGATTTCCGTACGCGAGCCAGGACTCGTCCTCCTGCTGTCGAAACGCGAATCCGCTCTCGCTGACCATGACGACATCGAAGTCGACGCCGCCCTGGCTGACGTTGAATTGAAAGTCGATGAAGATCAGGCCGCTTTCGGGATCGAAGCTGTGCACGCGATCGATGCCGCTCGACGTCACGGCCGCTCCGGCGATGTCGAGAAAGAACGCGGCGGCGGTGATCTGGTTATCGCCGTCGTCGAGGTAGTCCTCATCGAAGAAGGCACTTCGAGGGGATCGTCGCGTACGTCGAGACCCGCCTGACGAACGGTCTGGCCGAGGGCATGAACAACAAGACTCGAATGGTCACACGTCGTGCGTTTGGTTTTCACAGCGCAGACGCCCTGATCGCCATGATTCACCTCGTCTGCGGTGGAATCGAGCTGAATCCGCCGCTGCCGTGACCCACCGAAACTGCAGGAGGTTCAAAAAAGTTCGTCGTGTGCCTCCGCAACCGGGAGAGTATTTCGGACGCGCGCCCTCGTCTCTGAAGCGCAGCCCCTCGGATGTCCGATTTGCCGTGAAACCCATCGGGACTCTTTCCTGGTTCCCGTGATAATGGACGATTGCAAGTGAGTCATCGTACGGATACCAAACTTCGACAACGGCGCGCGACGAGTAGCGAGAAAGCGCGACGAGTAGCGAGAAAGCTCGACGAGCCGCAGAAGACGAGATGAACCGCGAGAAGCACCCGACGAAGAAAGCTGCGCTAATGT
>CAYZGY010000006.1:0-393 GCA_964478085.1 uncultured Planctomycetia bacterium | reverse complement strand
CCTCGAGCGATGGTGCTGGCTCTTCGTAGACGCGCTAGCGCCATCGTTCGAGGAGGCCGTCACCCCGCTTGTCGAAGCCTCCTGCCTTGGCTGTCACGGCGAGAACACCAAGACCGGTCTCGACCTCGAGACGCTCGGCTACGACCTTTCGCAGCCGAACGAGTTCCGTCATTGGGTGCGGGTTTACGATCGTGTCGCCGCGGGAGAGATGCCGCCGCAGGGGAAACGTCGACCCGATTCGAAACTCGTCGAGAAGGCCCTCGTCGCGCTTCGCGATTCGCTTCATGCGACGGATTCAGCAGCGCAGAAGGCCGAAGGCCGAGTCCCGGCTCGACGCCTGCCGGCCCGCGAATACGAGTACACGCTTCATGACCTGCTCCACATCGGCGGCGC
>CAYZGY010000005.1:26317-29654 GCA_964478085.1 uncultured Planctomycetia bacterium | reverse complement strand
TCTCAGCGCGACCATCGGCGAACGGCTCTAACGCCTTCGATTCGTGCCGTCGTCGCTCCCGCTCATCGAACTCGACGTGTCGCTCTCCGCCGAACAAGCGGTGCGACCGGCCCCCATTTACGAGAACATGACAGCTCTCGAGGAGCACCTGATCGATAGCGGGATTTGCACAACTCACTTTCGGATCAACGAGCTTGCCGGACAAGATGGCGACTACGTGCTGATTTGGAACGGCAAGAGCGGCGAATGCTACTGGCACGAGCGCGGCGTACAGTTCGACAAGTTCGTCACTGGTGATCGACGACTCCTTGTAGATCGGTTTTGCGACATGTTGTCGGAGCGATACCGAGCTGACGCCCAACAGCCCGTTGAAGAAGTCGAATCGGCGTCCGGACATCTTGATGGGCAATGCGTTCGTGTTCTTGGGCGATCTAAAGTCGCGGATTACGCTCGCAACGCCGGAGCGAACGGGCCGCTCCATCGTGGGCGGATTTCTGCAGGGACTCGACGCTGAAAGTTCGCGAAGCTCATGTGACTGTCTAACTCGATTCACGAAAAGCGACACGGTGGAAGACGATCGCGACCCTCCGGCGTTCGCCGCATCGACGATGCGCCCGGACCTCCTCGAGCGACACCTCACTCCACGGGTTCAGGAATCCAAAGTGTGGCACCTTGTGAAGGCCGAGCGGCAGCAAATGGTGCCGATCGACGCGCTCCCCCGCGAACAACCGAGCAGTGGATCTCCGACCTCGACCTCAGGCCGTCCCGTAAAGCCGATCCCCGGCGTCCCCGAGCCCCGGCACGATGTAGCCGTGGTCGTTGAGACACTCATCGACGGACGCGGTGAAGATCGGCACGTCGGGGTGGTACCTTTGGAAGGTCTCGATGCCTTCGGGTGCCGCGAGGATGCAGCAGAAGCGGATCGACTTCGGGTTCGTCTGCTTCACACGATCGACGGCCGCGGACGCCGAATGACCCGTCGCGAGCATCGGGTCGACGACAATCGCGTCACGCTTGTCCATGTCGGGCGGCATCTTGAAGTAGTACTCGACGGCTTGGAGCGTCTTCGGATCGCGATAGAGTCCGATGTGCCCCACTCCCGCAGACGGAAGGATCCGAAGCATGCCTTCGAGGATGCCGTTTCCCGCACGGAGGATCGAGACGAAGACGATGTGATCTCCGTCGAGAACCGGTGCGTTCACCTTGGCGAGCGGCGTCTCGATTTCCTTCTCGACGAGCGGAAAGTCGTGCGTCACCTCGTACGCGAGAAGCATGCTCAGCTCCTGAACGAGCATGCGGAACGGTCCCGTCGAGGTATCGCGGTCGCGGAGGTTCGTCAGCTTGTGCTGGACGAGCGGGTGATCGATGACTTTGAGCTCGCTGGGCATCGTTCTTCCTCAGCTGAGGCCTAGATCAGAAAACCGTACCGTCACTCTCGACTCGGATCGGCGGACCACCACCCTCGCGGAGCTCCTTCGCTACCGCGCGACCGGCACGCCACGTACCACCTTCGAGAACCTTTCCGAGCGGGAGCTTGTTCGAGTCGACACCGAGCACCTGCCTGACGGCGTCGGCGACGCGATCCATGAGCGCGAGAGTCAACGCGCGCCACTCGACGACGAGCTCGGAGCTCGGATCGTGCGCCTTCGAGAGCGCGTCGGGATCCTTCGGCGCAATCAGACCGAGGTCAACGAGAAGACCGCCGTTGCGGTACTCCGCGAGCGCAGTCAAATCGTCCGCGCCGACGACGCGGTAACCGGCCGACTCGATCGGCTCGATGAGCGAATACGCCAGCCATTGCGAGAGCTTGTGAAACGGGACGAGTCCTTCGTCCGTGCCGTCGCCACCCGCGAACGGGTGCTTCCAGACGTCTCCGAGGTTCTCGCCGTCGATCTCGAGTCGACCGGGCCAGATCGAGGAGAATCCTTCGAGCACGGCTGCGAGCACGTCGGCGGCTTGCACCTCTCCGTCCTTAGCCTTCGAGACGATGAAATCGAAGAGACCTCCGATGCGCGGGTTCTTCTCGCCGAAAACCTCGGGCGCCGACGCGACCGCCGCACCGACGCGCCGGAGGAGCTCCGCGCGGCCGTCGAGCCCGACAAGCGGGTTCTGCTCGGAGACTTGGAAGCCCTTCTCGAGCGTCGCGGTGTCCATCGACTGCAACGCCCAGGCGTCCGCACGCAGCGAGTCGACCCGATCACTCGAGAAGACACCATCGAGGAACATCGCGAAGCTCGCCACGGCGAGACCTTCCGAGCGACTGAGCGTCTGCCACTTCCAAGGATCCCGATACTGCCAGTCGTCGCCGGCTCCCGCGTCGAGCAGCACGCTCGTCGTCACGAGGTCGAAACGGCAGCGCGCCTTCTCCTCCTTCGAGCACTGCGTCAGTCGTTGATCGAGGAGGTCGACGAGATCGAGATCGCCGACGCGGAAGTGACCCCATCGGCTGTGGTACGGAATCTCGAGGTCCGGGTAGGCCTCACGCGTCACCGAAGCGACGCGCTCGGCAACGGTCGGGAGCTTGTCGAGGTCGATCGCGAAGTGACTCAGCTCTCCCGCAAGCCCACGCTCGAGGATCGCTCCGCAACGCTCGCGAATGGCCGTCGGCGTTCGCAGGTATGCGACTCCGTCGTCCACGAAAAACCTCCTTTCGTCCGTCCACTCTTTCGCCCACTCCGCCGTCCAATCAGCTGTCCGAATCACGCTTCGAAATCTCGTCCTTTTTTCTTCGCCAACTCGTCGGCACCAGGAACGCTGCTGTCCGTGTAGTAGCCGGCAGCCTTCTTGGCGTCGATCTCGACACGCGCGTCCGGCGGAACGAGATCCGGCGGGATCTCGACCCGCTCGCCAATCTCGATGCCCGAGCGAACGATCGCGTCGTGCTTCATATTGCTCATCGAAATGAAGCGGTCGATTTTCGTGACGCCGAGCCAGTGGAGCACGTCGGGCATCAACCGCTGGAATCTCATGTCTTGTACACCGGCCACACACTCGGTGCGGCTGAAGTATTCTTCGGCACGATCGCCGCCTTCCTGTCGCTTCCTCGCGTTGTAGACGAGAAATTTCGTCACCTCGCCGAGCGCGCGACCTTCCTTGCGGAAGTAGACGATGAGACCGACTCCGCCGGCCTGCGCACCACGCACGCACTCTTCGATGCCGTGTGCGAGATAGGGACGACACGTGCAGATGTCCGAACCGAAGACGTCGGATCCGTTGCACTCGTCATGAACTCGAGCGGTGAGCTTCGCGCTCGGATCCGTGATGCGATCCGGGTCGCCGAAGATGTAAGCCGTCATGCCCCCCCTGCGCCCGAATAACCCCGGGAGAACCGGACGCG
>CAYZGY010000005.1:0-26307 GCA_964478085.1 uncultured Planctomycetia bacterium | reverse complement strand
ATTCCGGTGGCATGGAACCCCGGGCCTTCGAAGGTCATGCCGCCGATCGGCGGCAAGAACACGTCGAGATCCGTTCGCGTGACGAGCTCGGTGAACATCCCGCCCGTCTGCTCGAATAGCAGCCGTCGAAGCTCGCTCTCCTCGACCTCGAACCTTCGAGCGATTCCCGGCAAGTACCAGACCGGCTCGACGGCGGCCTTCGTCACACCGCAGTCGCCTTCCTCGGTGAGAATCTCTTCGTCCGCTTCGAGGCGACCGACGTTCATCGCATCGCGAAGCTCGGGCATCTGGAGATGCGCCTTCGTCACCGCGATCGTCGGGCGAATGTCGTAGCCCTCCTCGATGTACTCGCTGAAGACGTCACCGACCGACGCGCCGAAGGGGTCGATCGCGACGATCTTGTCCTTCTCGAACCACGACGGATACGGACCGAAGGAATGCCACGGGGACGTGTCGGTGAGGTCGGCGCGATGCTCCGGATCGAGCACGCCTGCGGCGACGGCGAGCGCGCGGTAGACCGAGTAGCTCCCCATGTGCGTGCCGATCGCGTTGCGCTTCGTCGGGTCGGTGAGGGTCCCGACCACCGGACCGCGCGTCTTGGGATTCTCGGCACCCCAAGAGATCGGCACGGTGTCGTGCTCACCGGGGTGCGTGTTGAGTCGGATGTGCTTGGGGTTTCCACTCATGACCGTCTACGACATCCAGCTCGCGTCGGGCTGGAGCTCCCACTTCGTGGTTATCTTCTTGAGCTGCGTCCAAAGGTCGATCCCGGCTCGTCCGGTGATGTCGCCGCTTCCGAATCGCGACGACTTCGTACCGCCGAACGAAAACGGCTCGCGTGGCACGGGGACGCCGATATTGACGCCGATCATTCCATTCGTCGCGTTGTCGGCGACGTACGCGGCGACCGCGCCACTCGTCGTGAACACGCTCGTCGCGTTGCCGTACTCGCTCGACTGCTCGAGCCGCATCGCCTCTTCGAGCGTGTCGACGCGGACGATGGTCAGGACAGGGCCGAAGAGCTCGCGACTTGCACAGTCGAAGCTCGGCGAGGCGTGATCGATGATGCTCGGAGCGAGCCAATAGCCGTCCTCGAAGCCCACGGGTGCTTTCGCCGAGCGGCCATCGAGTAGCACGCGCGCTCCGTCCTCGTCGGCGCGATCGATCGCCGCGTGCAGTCGATCGAGAGAGGCACGCTCGATGACAGCACCCATGTCTCGCCCGAGCTCGATCTTCGACGCGCGCTCGATGACCTTGTCGATGAGATCGTCGACCTCGCCGACAGCGATCATCAAGCTCGCCGCCATGCAGCGTTGGCCCGCGCAGCCCGTGAAGGAGCTGACGACCCCGTCGATCGTGACGGACGGGTCAGCGTCGGGGACGACCAGGAGGTGGTTCTTCGCACCACCGAGCGCGAGCGCGCGCTTACCGTGAGCCGTCGCACGCGTGTAGATGCTTCGCGCGATCGTGCTCGATCCGACGAAGCCGAGGACGTCGACCTCCGCATGGTCGACGAGCGACTCGACCGTCTCCCGCGATCCTTGAGCGACGTTGAAGACACCGTCGGGATATCCCGCCTCGGTCATCAGCTCGCCCATGCGACACGCTGTCAGCGGCACCTTCTCGGACGGCTTGTGGACGAACGCGTTTCCGAGCGTCACCGCGATCGGATACATCCAAAGCGGTACCATCGCCGGGAAGTTGAACGGTGTGATGCCCGCGGCAACTCCGAGAGCCTCGCGACGCGTCTCGCAGCTGACTCCGCGGCTGACCTCGAGCGCGCCGCCGTCGTCGAGATTCTGGATGCTCAACGCGAACTCGGCGACCTCGATGCCTTTGAGAATTCCTGCCTTCGCTTCGCCGATCGTCTTGCCGGACTCGAGCGCGACACCGTTCGACAGATCGTCGATGTTTTCGAGCACGAGCTCACGAAAGCGAAAGAGAGGGCGCGTGCGCTCCTTGACGGGAACATGACGCCACTCCCGAGAAGCCTTTCGTGCGTTCGTGACGATGTCGTCGACGTCGGCAGCGGTCGAAGCGCGAAGCGTGCCGATCGGACGTCCCGTGTACGGACTCTCGACCTCGATCGAGTCGCCGCTACCACTTGTCCAGTCGCCCGCGACGAGGTTGCGACACTCGATGGGCTTCGCAGGAATCTCCGGCTGCCAGCTCATTCGCCGATGTCCTCCGCCCAGAGGTCCGGCTTCTCGTTCTTCATCCTCTCCATCAACGCGACGCAGCGTGGATCGTCGACCACGATGAGTTCGATTCCCTCGCGGGCCATCCAATTCTCCGCGCCGAGAAACGTGCGGTTCTCACCGATGACGACGCGCGGAATCTTGAAGAGGATCGCCGTGCCCGAGCACATCGGGCACGGGCTGAGTGTCGACACGAGCGTCAGCTCGCGCCAATCACGCCTGCGTCCCGCGTCACGAATGCAGACGACCTCGGCGTGCGCGGTCGGGTCACCCGACTGGACGCGCTCGTTGTGACCGCGCGCGATGATCTTCCCGGCCGCGTCGACGAGCACCGAGCCGATCGGTATGCCTCCCTCCGCCCACGACTTCTCGGCTTGCTCGATCGAAGCGTCGAGCCAAGTAGCGTCGAGAGAGTCTCGTTCCGAGGCCGGAGGGGTCATCCGAAAAGCTCTGCGAGTTATGGGGCGAACAACTACCGACTTTATCGACCGCGCTCCGGGTGCACGGGAGACCCTACCGGAAAAACAAGCGGTTACCGGACTTCCAACGTCGCAAAGCGCTGAAAGACAAGCACCGGCGATTCCTGACGAAACCTGACGAGCCTTCGAGTCAACAACGACTTAGAAAAGGAATGTGCTCGGAGCGCGGGCGAAAGTTCCCGTAAGATCGACTACTCGACAGGGTTCTGAGAGCAGGTGCGCAGAGAAGAACCGCAGATGGTCCGAAAACCCTCGAACACGACCCGAATTCATCGAGTCATCCTGACCTCGCTTCTCGCGCTGTCGGGCCTCGCGATTCCGACCGTCGGACAGACGGAGGACGCGAAGAGCCTCTACGAGTCGGACGCGCTTCCGCTCTTCGAGAAATACTGCGTGCGCTGCCACGGCGACAAGCGCCAGCGCGCCAAGCTCGACCTCGAGCGTTTCCCCGATACGAAGTCGGTGCTGAAGAGCCGCAAGGTCTTCGAGTCGGGGCTCCATCTCCTCCTCAACCACGAGATGCCGCCGGAGAAGTCGAAGCAGCCGACCGCGGAAGAGCGCGAGACGCTCGTCGAAGCGATCCGCTCGGCGCTCGACTCGTACGACTGCTCGGGCGAAGCCGATCCGGGTCGTCCGACAATCCGACGACTGAACGCGGTCGAGTATCGCAACACGATTCGTGACCTCGTCGGCGTCGACTTCCAACCTGCCGAAGACTTCCCGGCCGACGAAATCGGCTACGGCTTCGACAACATCGGCGACGTCCTCTCGATCCCACCGCTCCTCCTCGAAAAGTACCTCGACGCGGCGGAGGCGATCGTCGACAGCGCGTTCGGGGGGGTCGAGTCGAAGGCGTACGTGCCGGTCAGACGCAAGGTCGACGCGAAACTGGGGAGCGCATCGACGAAGCTCGAGTTTGCGCTCGACGGTCACTACGAGCTTCGCGCTCGGATCGCGTCAACGGGCGCGAAAGGGGCGCTCGAGCTGCGCATCGACGAAAAGGTCGTGTCGAGAAAAGACCTCACGGAGTCGAACGAAGATCGGCAGATCGTCTCGTGGAAAGTCCACGTGAAGAAAGGCGAGCGCAAGGTCGGTCTCGACCGCGTCAGCGGAGACGGCGAAGTTCACGTCGACGGCGTCGAGATGCGACTCGTTCAGGCCGATGCGTCCAAGGCGCCACGTCGAAGCGTCTACGCGGTCGAGCCGCTCGATGAAGAGGGGCAGTTCGCGAGCGACCACGTGCGTGAAATCTTCGAGACCTTCGCGACGCGCGCCTACCGCCGCGAAATCACCGACGACGAGCTCCAGCGTCTGCGCGACCTCGGCCGTCAGGCCTTCCAGAACGGCAACAACCTCGACGAGTCGATCCAGCTCGTCCTCAAAGCGATCCTTGTCTCGCCGCACTTCTTGTTCCGCGTCGAGCTCGACGAGAATCCCGAGGACGCGAAGAAGATTCGCCGCGTCGGCGGCTACGAGCTCGCCACGCGCCTCTCGTACTTCCTCTGGAGCACGATGCCCGACGAGGAGCTCACGCGGCTCGCCAAGTCGAACGAGCTCCAGGACGACAAGGTGCTCGCCGCGCAAGTGAAGCGCATGCTCGCCGACGAGCGGTCGAGTGCCTTCATAGAGAACTTCGCCGGTCAGTGGCTGCAGACACGCTTTCTCGAGGGCGTCACTCCCGACCCGACGATCTTCCCCGAGTACACGCCCGCGCTGCGCGAGTCGATGCGTCGCGAGACGCTGATGTTCGTCGAGGCGATCCTTCGCGAAGACCGTAGCATCGTCGAGCTCATCGATTCGGACTTCACGTTTCTCGATGAGCGTCTGGCGAAGCACTACGGCATCGAGAATGTCAAAGGGAATACCTTCCGTCGTGTGGATCTCGGCGACACACCACGAGGGGGTGTGCTCACGCAAGCGAGCGTCCTCACGTTGACGTCGTACCCGACCCGCACCTCGCCGGTTTTGCGTGGCAAATGGATCCTCGAGAAGATTCTCGGAATACCGCCGCCTCCGCCGCCACCGGACGTCGAGGAGCTCAGCGAAGAGAAGCAGGCGATCGAGGCCGCGTCTCTGCGCGAACGACTCGAGAAGCACCGTGAAGACCCGAACTGTGGCGTCTGCCATTCGAAGCTCGATCCACTCGGTTTCGCGTTCGAAAACTACGACGCGATCGGCCGCTGGCGCGACTCCGACGGGCGTTTCCTCGTCGATGCGTCGGCCGTGCTGCCCGACGGCAGCAAGTTCGAAGGCCCCGGCGGCTTCAAGAAGATCCTGATCGATCGAAGACGCGAGTTTTGCCGCGCTCTCGCGGAGCAAGTTCTTACCTACGCGCTCGGCCGTGGACTCGAGTATTACGACCGTTGCGCGGTCGATGAGATCGTCGACAAGGCCGCTGAGAGCGGTTACAAGATGAGCGAGATGATTCTCGCCGTGGTTCACACGGATCCGTTCCGGATGCGACGCGGTGGCGACGTTCACCGAGAGTAACGCCGCGCGCACCGTAGAAGGAGTTCGACACTGATGAGACAGCCAACCCCATCGAATGACTCGACCCTCTCCCGCAGAACGGTTCTTCGAGGAATCGGAACAGCGCTCGCGCTTCCGTTCCTCGAGGTGATGAATCCTGCGGCGAAGATCGTCAGCGCCGCGAGTGGTGCGGGAACGATCGGCACGCATGGCGGTGTCTCGGAAAACGGGGCGCCGACTCGCATGGCGTTCTGCTTCGTTCCGAACGGCGTCAACGTGCGCAACTGGTTCCCGTCGCAAACCGGTAGCGACTACGAGCTCAGCTGGACGCTCTCGGCACTCGAGAAGGTCAAAGACGAGCTGCTCGTCTTCAGCGGATTGACGCACGACAAGGGTCGCGCCAACGGCGACGGTGCCGGCGACCACGCACGCTGCGCTTCGGTGTTCCTGACGGGCGCGCAACCGCGCAAGACGTCGGGCTCGAAGATTCGCGTCGGCGAGTCGGTCGACCAGGTCGCGGCGAAGCGCCTCGGCAGCCTCACTCGACTCCCCTCGCTCGAGCTCGCTTGCGACACCGGTCGCAACTCGGGCAACTGTGACTCGGGCTACAGCTGCGCGTACTCGAACAACATCTCGTGGGCTTCTCCGACGACGCCGATGGCGAAGGAGACCGACCCGCGTCAGGTTTTCGACCGACTCTTCTCGAAGGGTGCGCCCAAGAAGGTCGACGAGAGCATCGCACGTCGTCGCAAGAACCGCCTCAGCGTGCTCGACTTCGTCAAGGAAGACGCCTCGCGTCTCGAAGGCAAGCTCGGTCGTGTTGATCGTCGCAAGCTCGACGAGTACTTCACCGCGTTGCGCGAGATCGAAAAGCGCGTCGAGAAGACTCCGAGCAGCACGTCGTGGGAATCCATCGAGGAGCCCGACGAGCTTCCCGATCGCCCCGGTCAGCGCATGGAGTTCGGTCAGCACGTTCGCTTGATGAACGACCTGATGGTCCTCGCGTTCCGCGGTGACGTCACCCGCGTCGCGTCGTTCATGTACGCACGCGCCGGAAGTAACCGCAGCTACCGCAACGTCAACGTCTCCGACGGTCACCACGGTCTCTCGCACCACGGTGGTCGTGCGGCGAACCTCGAGAAGATCCGTCGCATCGATCGTTTCCACGTCAGCCTCTTCGCGGACTTCGTCGAGAAGCTGCGGGCGGTCGAAGAGGGCGAAGGAACGCTCCTCGACAACTGCATGGTCATGTACGGAAGCGCGATCAACGACGGCAACCGCCACAACAACGAGAACCTGCCGATCCTGCTCGCAGGTCGCGGTGGCGGCACGATCGACCCGGGGCGCCACGTCCGCGTCGCTTCCGAGACTCCGATCTGCAACCTGTTCGTGTCGATGCTCGATCGCGTCGGCGCGCCCGTGGAGGCCTTCGGCGATTCGACAGGTAGGCTTCGCTACCTGTCGACTTAGTTTAGGGGCTGTCGACTTAGTTTAGGGGGGCTTTCGGGAAGCCCCCTCTCGATCGCCGCAAGCGGCGATCGACTCACCCCAACCAGAACGGCCGAACGGCTACAGCCTGAACGGACCCACCCCTCAATGCTGACAGACGCGCTTCGATCGACGTTCGCGTTATCGGTTCTTCGTGGGCTGCTCTTCTGTGTACTCACGACCCCGATCGCGTTCGCGCAGAGTGACGACACGTCGTCGATCGACGATCTCATCCGTGATCTCGGCAGCTCGGACGCCGAGAAGGCACGCGAAGCCGCGTACCATCTCAATCAGCTCGGCGCGAAGGCCAAGAAGGCGGCGCCCGCTCTCGCCAAGGCGCTTCGAAGTCGTGAACGTCAGGTCTTCTTCCACGCGGTTCAGTCGATCGCGCAGATCGGTCCCGATGCGGAGGTGGCCATCCCGAATCTCCTGAGCGGCCTCGGCGACGGTAGCGAGCAAGTGCGCTACCGCTCGGCTTACGCGCTCGGAAAGATCGGCACGGCCGCGGTTCCGAAGCTCCTCGACGAGCTCGACACGCGTAACTCGACGAAGCGAGCCGCTGTCGCGATGGCGTTCACGTGGGTCAAACCGCCGCCAAAAGAAGCCGTCGCGCCGCTCGTCAATCTTCTCGCGGACGACAACGCGAGCGTGCGGCAGCGCGCCGCAGAAGCGCTCGGCGGTTTCGGTAAGATCGCCGCAGGCGAGACCGGCAAAGCGCTCGAGTGGGAAGACGTCGACGCGCGTCGCGCTGCAGCGGTCGCACTCAACCTGATGAACGCCTTCGTCGAGAAGGAGCCGACGCGAGCTGCACAGGAGCGACTGATCAAGGCCCTCCAGGATGAAGATGCGATCGTCCGCGCGACGGTCCCGTCGCCCTTGGCTCGCTCAGGGCTCAAGGCGAAGAAGCTCGTGCCTCTCCTCATCGGCCTTCTCCAAGACGATGCCTCGGCCGTGCGCCTCGCGACCTCGCGCGCGCTCCTGCGCATCCCGCCAAGCCAGACCGTGCCGGGACTCATCGATCTGCTCGACGGCGACAACGCCGAAGCCGCGTTCGCCTCCGCCCGACTCGTCGCGCGCATCGGCGGGCGTGCCAAGGCGGCCGTGCCGGCCCTGATTCGCGCCGCGGCTCGAATCGAAGACACGAGCGAAGATGCGGCGCTCTCGAAGGCGCTCGGAAAGTTCGGCAAGGACGCGGCCGCGAGCCTCATCGCGACACTCCGCAATCCGAAGACGGACGACAAGAGCGTCGAGGGACTCCAGGCGGCGATCGCCGCAGTGGGTAAGGTCGCCGTACCCGGTCTCATCGAAAGTCTCGACGACAAAAGCTCGACGATTCGTAAGCGCGCGACGGGCGCCCTTGCCCGCGTCGGACCGCCGGCGGCCCCCGCCCGTGAAGCGCTCACGAAGATCCTCGATGATGAGAACGCCAAGCTCCGCGCCAACGCAGCGCGCGCGCTCGGCGCGATCGGCAGTGAATCGAAGCCCTCCGCCCCGGCGCTTCGCAAGCTCCTCGAAGATGAGGACCGTGACGTCCGCGCGGCGGCCGTCTTCGCGCTCGGCGGCATCGGGCTCGAAGCGAGCGAACTGATCCCCGTTTTCCGAAAGACGATCGGCGACGAATACCTGCCGATTCGCCTCTCGGCGACGCAAGGTCTCGCCACGCTCGGCGAGGATGCGAATCCGGCGCTGCCGCAACTCATCGAGCGACTCGACGACTCGGACGCCCGCATCCGCGGTATCGCCGCCGATGCGATTCGCGGAATCGGCATCGCGGCCAAGCCGGCGGTCCCGAAGCTCCTCGAGCATCTCGAGTCCGACGAGGAATCCGTTCGCGCGAAAGTCATCGAAGCACTCGCCGTCTTCGGAGACGCGTCGAAAGACGCTGTCGGGCCTCTCACCGAGGTAGCCGCGGGCGGTGAAAGCGCTCTCCGTCCCGGCGCGATTCGTACACTCGGCGAGATCGGACCCGCCGCCAAGGCTTCGCTCGACGCGATCAAGAAGCGCATCGAGGACGGCACAGTCCCCGAACGCACGGCCGCGGTCGTCGCGCTCTCGAAGATCGTCGACGACGGCAAGTCGATCGTCGACCTCCTCGTCCGTGTCCTTGAAGACAAGAGCGGCGACGTTCAACGTGCCGCGGTCGACGCACTCGCCGACATCGGCCCGCCCGCCCAGGCCGCCGTCCCGCGTCTCTTCGAGATCCTCAGCGACGAGTACCGTCGCGAGATGGCCAAGGAAGCCCTCGAGCGCATCGAGCCGAGTGACGTCGACGTCCTGCGCAAGGCGCTCAAGTCGCGCGACGGCTACGTCACCGTCTACGCCTGCCGCTTCCTCGCCAAGCTCGGAGACAAGGCTGAGCCCGCCATCCCCGATCTCCGCCAAGTCGCCGCCAAAGCGAAGGACCGCCGCGTCCAGCGCACGGCGAAGTACGCGATTCGAAAGATCGAGGGCCGCGACTAGACTTTGGGGGGCTTTCGGGAAGCGCCCCTTTCGATCGCGTAGGAACCGCGATCGATTCACCCCCGACCAGCAAGGCTTGTTCGGACGGACCTCAGCAGTCTGTTGAAGAAGTGCTTGGAGTGGTCAAGCGAGACGATTCGGCTTCTTCAACGGGCTGATAAGGTCCCCAAAAAAACCTCTGCCCAGAGGGCCGCGTTCGTTGGTATTGTCTACGATTCGCCAGGAACCTGGAATGAGCGAAGCAGCATGGCATTGGAACTGTCGAAGAACGAGCGCCGCGTCGTGGTGGTTCTGCTCGAGAAGGGCTACACGACTCCGGAACAGTACCCGTTGACTCTCAATGCGCTCGTGAATGGGTGCAATCAGAAGAGTTGTCGCGATCCGATGATGCACCTCGGCGAGGAGGACGTGCTCCGCGCGGTCGACACGCTTCGCGAGCAGGGGCTCGTCATCGTCGTTCGTTCGACGGGCAGTCGTACGGACCGCTACCGGCACCGCTCCACCGACACGCTCCAGCTCGAAGGCAAAGAGCTGTCGGTTCTCGCCGAGCTGCTTCTTCGCGGGCCGCAGACCGACGGCGAGCTCAGACAGCGAGCGAGTCGCATGATCCCGATCGCGGCCCTCTCCGACGTCGCGGTGATCATCGACAATCTGCGCCAGCACGAGCATTCACTGGTGCGCCGGCTCTCCCCGGAAGGTCGACGTCGCGGCATCAAATTCGATCACACGATGTACGCGCCGGGCGAATCGCGCCCCGTCGACGACGACGACGGTGGATACTCGCAGCCGTCGGCTCCGAGCACACCGTCCTACAGCAGCGGCAGCGAGGTGACGAGCGCCTCGACGTACGGAGCGAGCGCAAGCAGCACGGTCAGCGCACCACCATCGCCTTCTGCGTCAGTGAGCTCCGGTGTCCCCGTCGGCGGATCCGGCGCGAGCTCACGCGAGGTCGCCGAGCTTCGCGAACAGCTCGCCAAGGCCGAAGATCGTATCCAGTCGCTCGAAGCCCGCGTCGACGAGCTCGAGTCGACTTTCATGCGATTCTTCCAGTAGGCGACCGTGGGCGCGCTCCTCGTCGAATGGCGCGCGAAGGTCGCGGTGACGCTGACGATCCTCGCGTATTGGGCGGTCGGTTACTTCGTCCTCAATCACTGGGACTTTCCCGATCGATTCGACGTACCGCTGACGCCGCTGGACGACGCGCCGCTCATTCCTTGGACGATCGTCGTCTACCACTCGGTCTACGTGCTTTCGGCACTCGGCATCTGGCTGCACCAGAACCAGACAGCGCTGCGCGTATATCTCGGTGCGGTGCTGGTCGGATACACGATCAGATACATCATCTTCGCGTTCTACCCGACGTACATCGAACGGCCGCAGCTGCCGGAGTCGGGATCGATGTGGCTCTGGGCCGTCGACCTGACGTGGAGCGTCGACCAGCCGCACACGTGTTTCCCCTCTCTCCACATGGTCAACTGCTTCGTCCCCGTCTCAGCGTTCTTCAAGACGCGACTCGGCGTGCCGCTTCTCCTCTGGTCGATCGTCATCGCGGCGTCGGCAATCACGGTGCGACAGCACTTCTTCTGGGACTTGCCGACGGGCTCGGCGATCGGAGTCATCGGATACTGGATCGCCGCGACAGCGAATCGTCGGTTCAGCTCGGCTCCTCAGTGATCTCGTCCGAGGAGTCCGAATCGGCCTCACTGATCGTCCCCATGGTTCCGCGACCACCGAACAGCGTCGTCGCGCGACGCATCGCTCCGAAGAGCCCTCCACGTCCATCTCCCGAGCAGCCACCTTCCCCGCTCGAGTCGTCCTTGTCCTCACCGAACTCTTCGGTGAGCCAGGCCTCGAGATCCTCACGCACCTGCTTCACCTTCTGGTAGCGAAGCGATGCGTCCTTGTGCAGCATCTTCGAGACGATGAGCGAGAAACCGTCGGAGACCGGAGCCTCGAGCTGTCGAAGCGAAACGAAGGGCTCCGCGGAGAGCACCCAACGGATCCAATCCTTCGGCTTGGTCGCTCCGTAGAGCTTCTTGAAGCCCTGAAGGCTCAAGATCGCTTGATAGGCCATGAAGCCGAGGCTGTAGATGTCGACTCCGAAACCGAGTCGCCCACGCTTGCGCATCGACTCGGGCGCCATGTACGCGAGCGTGCCGCCCATGCGCTGCTCGGTGTCGTTGACGAAGCCGCTGAGGCCGAAGTCGGTGAGCTTGACGACGCCTTCGTGCGTCACCAGGACGTTGCGTGGATTGACGTCTCGGTGGATGAGCCCGACGTCGTGCACCGCTTCAAGCGCCGCGAGCATCTGGCGAAAGTACCCGACGAACTCGAGCTGCGGCATGGGACGCTTGCGGAAACTCCGGATGAACGGCTGCCCCTGCACCAGCTCCATGATGATGCAGAACGAGCCCGGCGCATCGACGATGTCGTGCACCATGACCACGTTCGCATGATTGACGCGGGCGAGGTACTCCGCCTCTTTGTGAAGACGATCGAGGACGGAGCGTCGATTGCGCTTCTCCGAGAGGACACGCTTGATCGCGACCATGCGCTTCAGCCGCAGATCGTGGGCCTTGTACACCTCGCCGGTGCCGCCCGATCCGAGCTTCTTGATCAAGTGGTAACGATCGTGAAGTATCTCCGCCATTCTACTATTGTAGCGGAAAGGCCTGAGCGGCCACGGGGCGATTTCTCCCCGCGTGTCCGCGCGAATTCGGCTCCGGAGAAGCCCTAATAAATGCCATTCAAACCCGACAGCATCGCCAGCTCGGCCCGGAAGGTCCAGCCCTTCTTGGCGATGCAGGTGTTCGAGCGAGCCCAGGAGCTCGAGCGTGCGGGCGTCGACGTCGTTCACCTCGAGATCGGCGAGCCCGACTTCGCCGTGCCCGCGTGCGTCGCCGCTGCCACGGTCGAGGCGGCGAGGAGCGGAGCGACGCACTACACACACAGCCTGGGCGTGTTCGAGCTTCGTTCGGAGATCGCGGCGTACTACGCGCGACGTTACGCGGTCGAGGTGGAACCCGAGCGTGTCGTCGTCACGTCGGGCACCTCGGGCGCGATGGTGCTTCTCGCGGCGTTGCTCATCGACGCGGGTGACGAGGTTCTGCTCCCGAACCCGGGCTACGCGTGCTACGACAACTTCGTCCACGCGTTTCACGGCCTCCCGACCTTCTTCGACGTCAGCGCGGAGGACGGATTTCGATACGATCCGGCCCGCATCGAGCGTGCGATCACGGCGAAGACCAAGGCCGTCTTCCTCAACTCGCCGTCCAATCCGACGGCCGCGGTGCAGAGTCGTGAGACGCTCACGCGAATCGCCAAGACGGCCGATCGGGCGGTGAGCTCGCCCGCACTCGTCAGCGATGAGATCTACCACGCTCTCGAGTACGGCGAGGAGCGCGCGACGAGCGTGCTCGAGGTCACGGACGAAGCGTTCGTCATCGACGGGTGCTCGAAACGCTACGCGATGACGGGACTGCGCGTCGGATGGATCGTCGCGCCGAAGGACTCGATCGACGCGATTCAGCGTCTACAGCAGAATCTCTTCGTCTGCCCGAGCTCCACCGCACAAGCCGCGGCAATCGCCGCGCTTCGTGATGCCGACGACGACGTCGCTCGGATGCTCGAGTCGTATCGCGAACGCCGTCCAGTCCTGCTGCACGGACTAGAGCGACTCGGCTTTCGCGTGCCGTGCGAACCGATGGGGGCGTACTATATCCTCGTCGACGCGCGCCACCTCGGCAGCGACTCGCTCGCGCTCGCGCACCGCATCCTCGAAGAGGCCCCCGTCGGGGTCACGCCCGGCATCGACTTCGGAACGAACGCCGAGGGCTACCTGCGATTCGGATTCGCCAACTCGGTCGAGAAGATCAACGAAGCGCTCGGACGTCTCGAGCGATGGCTCGAGTAAACCTCAATCCTGATCGAGATCTTCCGCTGCCTTGGTCGCGTTGATCACGTCGATCGCGAGCCTTCGATACGCGTCGCTCAGCGCCTGGGTATTTCCACTGAGAGCGAGGTCGCCCACGAGGCGTGTGATCTTCGGTCCGCCGAGCTCGGCGTTGTAGCCCCATGCCGAGACGGCCTTGCCGACCGCTTCGCCGTTCGCCGCGTCGAAATGAAGCCGGTACTGACCCGGCTGGACCTTCTTGATGTACTCCTCGAGGGCTCGCTGAACTTTCTGGGTATCTCCGTTCAAGTCTCCAGTGGAGAGACTGCAAATCTGCGGAAGCCGGATCGTCGTGCTCGCCTGCGCCTCCTCGAGCTTCTTGACCTTGTTCGAAAGCTCGGCCATCCAATCGACGATCTCCTCGATCTCGGCGACGAGATCCATCTTCCTGCCGTCCGTGCGCGCGACCTCGATCGCTTCGGTCTTTTCCGCGACAGCGTCCGAAAGACGTTTTCCGAGCTCCGCGTCGACCTCAACGACGTCCGCCGCGATGATGCTCTGCGCTTTGTGACGGCAGGGCGATCGACTCTTCTACGCGTCGCCGCTCCTCGAGGAGCTCGGCGACCTTCCCTTCGAGCGCGTGAGAACGAGAGACGAGCGAGCGAATCTCGCGCGCGTTCTCTCGATGCGATTCGATGACCACGTAGGTCCCGGCGCCGAGCGCGACCAGAACCCCTGCGAGGAGAAGTGAAAGACTGGCCTTGATCATGTCGATAGCCCCTCCATCTCCAGAGACGCCACCGACAGCGATCAGTACAATAAACTCGTCAATTTCGAGCGATATTCGTCAGAAAGCTCGCTGCGCACGCCTGCGAGGTAAAAGATGCTGACCATCGCCTCGCGCACGTGCTCCTTGGCGAAGGCCTTATCGGCGCTGCCGGCTTCGTAGAGAACCTGGAGAGCAGCGGGGTAGTCTTCACCGAGTGCCAGCGCGCAGCCGTAGCGCAGACGCGTTTCGTTGGCGTCGGGCGCGTCGTCCGAGAGGCCAGCGACCGTCGCGCGCAATTCGCCGAGATCGGGGCCACCTTCGACACACCTCGCGAGGTGGAGACGGCCGCTCAGCTTCGAGACCTCGTCGGAAAAGTCGCCGCCGTCACCCGCTGCCTCGAGAAGACGGTCGACCTCCTCGAACTGCGACTTGGCGACGAGGATCTCGCCGAGCGCGACCATCACCTCGACGTTCGTCGGCGCTTCCACGAGCGCCTCACGCAGCTTCACCTCGGCCGCTGCGAAAGCGGTCTCGTCCCCGACGTTCTTCGCCGCTTCGATAGACTCGCGAAGCGCGATCTCCTCTTCGGAAGGCTCGAGCGAGTCGAGGAACTTGCGCAGGTCGGGCTCGGGCAAGACACCGGTGAACTCGACGATGACGCGACCCTCGTGAATCGCTTTGACGTCGGGAATGCCGCTGATGCCGAACGCCGTCGCCACCTGCTGGGCCTCGTCGACGTTGACCTTCGCGAGGAGGAACTTACCGTCGTACTCCTCGGCGAGCTTCTCGAGCACAGGCCCGAGCATCTGGCAGGGCTGGCACCAAGGCGCCCAAAAGTCGACGACCACGGGAAGCTCCGCGGATCGCTCGATCACTTCACGTTCGAAATCCGCGTCCCCGACGTCGCGGACCCATTTCGGGGGGCTGGTCGTCATCTCACGCTCCGGTGGCCACGTTCGAGTCCGAAGGAACCGCTTCCCCCGAACGTGGCTACCAAGATGACGACGAAAGGTCCTTTCAGTCGCAGAAAAACCTGCGTTCCCGCCGAAAACCCTGCTTCCCGGACAGAGAATCCGGGCACGAAAAAACCCCAGGCTTTTGGGCCTGGGGTCTTATTCGCAGTAAATCTCGCGCCCTCTCCACAAGGGATCTCGGGAGGAAAGCCCGAAAAACCCCCAAGTCATTTTAGAATATCCACTTAAGGAGTCGATGAAAGAGCGGCCGTGCCATCGACCGATAGCTCCTTCGTAGCGAATGGCCCCGCATCCCCTCTCGAACCAGGAGCTGGACCCATGACCCGACTGTTGGCCCCCCTCGCGCTCATCGCCACGATCCCGCTCTCCTCCTGCTCGATGCTCGTGACCGAGTCGATCGCAACGACTGGCGACAACGGGAAGATCGTCTACCAGGACGCCGACATCCGCGACGTCCTCGAGGAGCTCGCCCGCGAGAGCAATCTCAACATCGTCCTCCACCCGAGCGTCCGTGGCCGCATCAGCTGCAGCTTCGAACGGCGGCCGGCGCGCGAGCGCCTGCGCTCGATCGTGCATTCGTCGGGGCACATCCTCGTTCACGAGCTCGAGAACGGCCTCGACGTCTACCACGTCGTCCCGCGCGCTAACCTCCGGCGCATCAAACGCACCGGTCGAGAAAGTCGCGCTGAACGGGCGTCGGACCCCGAAGGTCTCGACCGAGGGCCTCGGACAGTCGCTGCTTGACGTACTCGCCGAGGTCGGCGACGAGGCCTTCGTGCTCCTGATGAACGAAGACGAAGACCGCCCTTAGCCCCGCATCGAGCCACGCACGAGTTCTTTCGACCCAAGCGTCGACACGCGCGAAATCGCTCGGGTCGAGCCCGTTTCCGGCGAGCCCGAGAAACGCGAAAGAGGTCGTCAGGCGCTGGTGCAGCACATCGCGACGGCCGGCGACATCGGTGAGGACGGCACCCGCGCCTTTGCGGTCGAGAGCGCCGAAGAGCTCGTCCCGGAGTCGGACGCTCTCGGGCGAACGGCTGAACCATCGCGGATCGCGCAGCTCGATCGCGGAAGGTAAGTCGCTCGGCCACGCGTCGATCACCTCGAGAAGAAGCTCGATCCGCTCGGGGCCGAAGTTCTCCGGGAGAAGTAGCCACGAGGGTCCGAGCTTCCGTCCGAAGGCACGCACGCTCATCGAAAAGCCGCGCACATCGTCGGCGCATCCGCGTAGCTGCTTTCGGTGGCTGATCTCCTGCGGGAACTTCGGGCAGAAGCGGAAGTCGTCGGGAACGGCCTCGACCCAGCGCTCGATCGCCTGCGGGTCGACCGCGTAGTACGTCGAGTTGAGCTCGATCGCGTGAAACTGACGCGAGTAGAGACCGAGGAACTCCTTGGGCAGAGCTCCCGTCGGGTAGAGCTTCCCAACCAGGGTCTTTTCGGTCCACGCCGACGAACCGATAAAGACCTCGGGTTCACGTTTGTCCGAATCGCGATGGCGCACGCGTGCGAGCGTCGCTGCCGTTGACGGATGATCCTCGGGCAGCGCGAAGTCGGCTCCTCGAATGGCGATGAGCTAGCCCACGACAACCTGGACCTCTCGACAGAGAACGAGGAACGACACGTCGCCCGCGGCTCACGGGGCGGTGGCGCGTCCCGCTCGGGTGGGGTCTCGAGCGGACGAGAACCTTGAGCGCGACAGCCGCTCGAGCTCTCGTGCTCCGCCTCGTAGACGACGCCCATGCCTCCACGCCCGACGACGCGGAGAATGCGATAGCTCCCGATGCGCTCGAGCATCGGCCCCGCGGAGGATCCATTTCGAAAGACCGAGCTCGAACCTGACCCCGGATCGACGCTGAGATCGAGCCACGCGGCTCATCGCCGCGTCGTGACCTCATCTCGACATCCGCCGACCCTCGGCACCAGAATCGTCCTCAGCATCCAGTTCATGCACGTCGTTGAGCGCATCCAGCGCATGAAAACTCAATGATTCGCAGCGAAAAGCTGTAACTCTGCTGGAGGACCACGCGCCGGAAGCCGAGGCGCTCGAGCCCCGTGCGTGCACGAGCGTACTCTTTCGCGCCGACGTGTCCGCCCTTGCCGAAGACGACGACTGCGAGCTCGCGTGGCATTTCGAGACGAGACACCTCGGCGAGGAACTCGTCCCAGTCACGCCAGTGGATGGCCTCGCTCTCTCGGCTCGGCCCGACACCCTCGGCGAGGGCCCAGGACGGGGTCACCGCGTTCCAGGCGACGAGGAGATCGGCCTCGCCCTGTAGTTGGATCGCCAGTCGACCTTCCGCGTCTCGGTCGTCGGGCTCGTCCGACTCAGCCACGGTACGGCAGGAGGTCAGGCCCCACGAAAGGCAGGCGGTCGCGAGGATCTGCCAGGGTCGACGCATGGGTCTTCTCTCTCTGGTCATCCCGCGATCTGGGCACAAAAAAACCCAGGCCGTCTTGCCTGGGGTCTTATTCGCCGTACATTTAGTGCCCTCGACACAAGGTGAACGGGCTGTTTTTTCTGAGAAAATATGCAACTCATTATTTGTAAGTCACTTACGGATTCTGGAAATCCCCGGCCGGCCTCGACGACGAATCCGCTGGTGGAGGAGACCGCGGGGATCCACACCGGAATGTGAGCCTGCCCTCCGCGCACGCGAAATCTCGCGCTAAGATGCCGCCAGGCAAGCTCAAACGAGGGCTCGTCGGATTGGGAGGGGAGGTCAGCTTTGAGATCCATCGATTCGTCGCGTCTCGGTTCGGTGACGATTTGTTCCGTGCTCGTGCTCGCGGCCGTCACACCAAGCCGACACGCTCACACACAGGACGTCGTCAACCTCCAGACGATGGCCACGTCATGGTGATCCGCCCAAACTCGGCCGAAGTTCCGTGACGCTTCGACCTCCACGTCGAGAGCGCCTACGTCACTCACGGACACCTCGTTCTGGAAGTTTCGGAACATCTCGAAGACCGAGACCTCAACGACGACGGCGATCGCGAAGACCTCGTCACGCACCTCGTCAAGATCGAGACCCCGGCTCGCCTCTCGCTGCCGGGCAACCTCCGATCAGGTAGATCGGCAGGTCACTCCAATTCCTTCAGAACCGAAACACAAGAGGAGAGCTTCGAATGACAGAATCCTTCGACGGCGGCTCGTTCACCGAAGTCACGCACGAATCCTGGTTCAGTCGCATCGGCGGCGCGATCAAAGGCGTACTCTTCGGCTTCGCCCTCTTGATCGGCTCGGTCGTTCTTCTCTTCTGGAACGAGAGCCGCTCCGTCAAGACGTACAAGGCGCTCGTCGAAGGTACGGGCGCGGTCGTCTCGGTCGAGTCTGCATCGATCGACAACGCCAACGACGACGCCTTGATCCACACGAGTGGCGAGGCGACGACGGACGAGAAGCTCGCGGACGACGAATTCGGTGTCGAGGTCAACGCGATCAAGCTCAAGCGACGCGTCGAGATCTACCAATGGATCGAAAGAACGGAGACGAAGGAGAAGAAGAAGCTCGGCGGCGGCGTCGAGAAGGTGACCGAGTACTTCTACGACGCGAAGTGGCGTGAAGGACTCGCGAGCTCGAGCTCGTACAAGGACCGCACGAAGCAGAACCCGAGCTCCGTTCGCTTTCAGTCGAGGACGAAATCCGCTCAAGACGTCACGCTCGGCGCGTTTTCACTCTCGAAGGGACTCACCGGAAAGCTCGATCGCTTCGACGTGATCCGGCTCGAGCAGGACGCGATTCCCGAAGCCCTCCGAAACGACGTGAAACCGCACGACGGTGGCGTCTACCTCGGCTCGAATCCGGGAAGTCCGGAGATCGGAGACTTGCGCATCCAGTTCTCCGTCGTCCGTCCCGACACCGTCAGCGTCGTCGCGAAACAAAACGGCGAGAAGCTCGGCCCCTACACGACCTCGGTCGGTCGCAACCTCGAGATGCTCTCCTACGGCGACGTCACTGCCGAGGCGATGTTCGATCAAGCGAAGTCCGAGAACGCGATCCTCACGTGGATCTTGCGCGGCGTCGGTTATCTCCTCATGGCCTTCGGCTTCCTGCTGATCCTCGCGCCGCTCTCGGTCGTCGCCGACGTGATTCCGATCCTCGGCTCGATCGTCGGCGGAGCGACAGGGCTGATCTCGTTCGTGCTCGCGCTTCCGATTTCTCTCACGGTCATCGCGGTCGCTTGGCTCGTCGCGCGACCGGTACTCGGCATCACCCTCCTCGTCCTCGCGATCGGTGGACTTTTCGCGATCCTTCGTGCGCGCAAAAACCAAGCGCCCGAACGTCCGAAGAAGCCTGGACGGCCGCCGCTGCCGCCACTTCCGAACTAGCGTAAGCCGGGCCCCGTTCGCGCCCTAGAGGCCCCCCGACGACGAATCAGAAACCGCCGCCCCTGTCTCGAATCGGTACGAAATACTGCCTCGGGACAGGGGCGGTGTCGTGCTAAGTCCTTGCGTCATCGATTATCAGTCGAGAAGGGCATGGCCCTTGCCGAAAAGCTCCGTATCGGTGGACTTGCGCCCAGCCCATTCCTGACGGACTCTTTTCGTGGCATGATGAACCACTCGACTCCCGCAATCGACAAATCGACTCACGACGCACCGGCGAAGGCCTCCGTGCGCCGCAAGTCGGACATCAACCGCCGGCAGGCTTGGGTTTGGCTGTCGGTCGTCCTCCTCGCAGGACTCGGCCTACGGCTCGCGATTCTCTCAACGACGGGCGAAACCGTACTTCGCATCATCGACGAAAAGCACTACGTCGATCTCGCGACGAATCTCTCGAAGGGTAATGGCTTCGGCTTTGGCTCGGGTGCCGAGTACGAGCCGACCTCCATACGCCCGCCGCTCTACCCTGCGCTGATCGCGGCTCTCTGGGATGTCACGGGTGATCGCGACCTTCAAGCCGTTCGCTTCACGCAGATCCTCCTCAGCCTCGCGACGTGCGTGCTCGTCTACATGCTCGGCACGCGCATGTTCAGTCGACGCGCCGGTGTCATCGCGGCGGCCGTCCTCTGCTTCTATCCGACCTACATCGCCTACAGCTTCTTCATCCTCGCCGAGGTCCTCTACTTCTTCCTGACACTCGGCCTCGTCGTCGGCTTCTCGTCGCTCATCGTTCGCTCCGGACGCGAGACGCCGAACTGGAAGCCCGCGCTCTTCGCGTTCGGCATCGGAGCGACACTCGCTCTCTCCGCGCTCGTGCGCAGCATCTCCTGGCCGTTCATCGTCTTCCTCGTCCCGCTCTGCATGTACTGCCTGCGCGACACGATCGCACGTCGCGCTTGGATCACCGCGTGCGCCGTCTTCGGCTACGCGCTCTTCCTCGCACCGTGGGCCGTTCGCAACTCGACGCTCCAGCAAGTTCCCGTCCTCGTCGACACCATGGGCGGCATGAACCTCTGTATGGGCAACTACAAGCACACGCCCGAAGAGCGTGCTTGGGACGCCGTGCGGTGGAAAGACGAGCCCCGCGCTTGGAACTGGGAGCTCCAGCAGTCCGATCCTTCCGAGGTTCACTGGACCGAAGGGCAGCGCGAGGCTTGGGGCAAGAAGCACGCGATCGAGTTCATGAAGGCGAACCCGGTCGTCACCGCGCGCCGCTCGGCGAAGAAGTTCGCCGCGCTTTGGGGCCTCGAGCGCGAAGTGATCGCCGCTTGGACACAGGGGCTCTACAACCCGCCCAAGTGGTTCGCGTACGCCGGATCGGCCGCGATTCTCGTCTCGTACGTCGCGCTCATGTTCTTCGCGACTCTCGGCCTGACCCTGTGTCGTTCTCGCGATCAGAACGCCCACCGGATCATCCTCGCGACCTTCCTCCTCGTCTGCGGCGTTCACACGATCGTCTTCGGTCATTCGCGCTACCACCTGCCGCTCGTTCCGTTCCTCGCCATCTACGGAGCGGCAGCTTGGCAGGCCCGCAGCTGGACGATCCTTCGAGCCGGTGGACGACGCGCGATTCTCCCGGTCGTCATTCTCCTCGCTCTCGTCGGCATCTGGGCTCGCGAGCTCATCGTCGTCGAAGGCGCCAAGATCGCTTCCTTCCTCGAGTACCTCGGCTGAGCCTGACGATGACCACGCCCCAACACGCCTCTTCGAACAGCTCCGAAATCACGCCCACCCGTGCTCGTTCGGTCTTCTTTCAAGGTCAAGAGATCGAAGCCGTCCTCTTCGACGTCGACGGCACGCTCTACAGTCAGAAGCCGCTTCGACTCCGCATGGCCGCCGAGCTCGCCGGTCTTCCCCTGACTACTTGGCCGCGCAAGGCTCTGCGAACGATTCGCGTCCTCTCGGCGTTTCGCGATCTTCGCGAAACTATCCGCGATCACGAGGCACGCAACGTGAGCGCGAACGGCCGGCCGCGAGCACGCCTCGAAAAGCTCCAGTACGAAGTGACGGCGAGCCATACCGGTGAGTCGGTCGAGTTCGTCCGCGAGGTCGTCCGTCAATGGATCTTCGAACGTCCACTCCGGCACCTTCGCTCTCGTCCTCGGAAGGGGCTCGTCTCCCTCCTCGATGAGCTACGCGCACGAACGGTGCACGTCGGTGTCTTCTCCGACTACCCCGTCTGGGCCAAGCTCCAGGCTCTCGGACTCTCGGACTACGTCGACGTCGCCGTCAGCGCGACCGAACGAGACGTCGACGCCTTCAAGCCCGATCCCCGCGGGTTCCTCGTCGCTTGCGAGCGCTGGAACCTCGCCCCCGAACGCGTCCTCTACGTCGGCGATCGCGCCGAGGTCGACGCCGTCGGCGCCCGAGCCGCCGGCATGCCCTGCGCGATCATCGGGGCGGCTGCCTCGTCCACCGAACACTCAGATCACTCGAACCACTCCAGCTACTCGAGCTACAACGCCTTGAAAGCGGATCTCCATGACGCCCTCTAAGCTCCACCAACTCTTCTCGAAGCTCTGGCCCTACGTCCAGATCGCCCGCATCGACCACTGGTTCAAGAACGCCTTCATGATTCTCGGCGTTCTCCTCGCGGTGTTCTATCGACCCGAAACGTTCGCGATCGCCTCTCTTTGGCCGATCGCGCTCGCCGTCTTAGCGACCTGCCACATCGCATAAACCAACAACGTGATCAACGAGTACCTCGACGCCCCGAACGATCGCAAGCATCCCGTCAAGTGCCGGCGTCCCGCGGCCGCCGGCAAGATCAGCCGCACCGGCGCGATCGTCCAGTGGCTCGGCCTCGGCGCGATCGGCATGGGCCTCGCGTTCTCGATCAACTTTTGGTTCGGCCTCTCGGGCGCGTGGCTTTGGGTCATGGGCTTCTTTTACAACGTCAAGCCGTTCCGCACCAAAGAGCTGCCCTACCTCGACGTTCTCTCCGAGTCGGTCAACAACCCGATCCGCCTCCTCCTCGGCTGGTTCGCGCTCGTCCCCGACGCCCTGCCGCCTCTCTCGCTCGCGCTGTCGTACTGGATGGTCGGCGCATTCTTCATGGCGCTCAAGCGCTTCGCCGAGTACCGCTCGATTGGCGACCCGAAGGTCGCCGCGGAGTATCGGGGCTCCTTCGCGCACTACAACGAAGATCGCCTCCTCGTCAGCATCTTCTTCTACGTCAGCGCGTGCGCTCTCTTCGCGGGCGTCTTCATGGTCCGCTACCACTTCGAGCTGATCCTCTTCGTTCCGCTCGCCGCCGGCTTCCTCGCTTACTACATGAAGCTCGGCCTCCTGAAGGACAGCCCCGTCCAGAACCCCGAGAAGCTCTACGCGCAGAAGGGTTTCTTCCTCTACACGATGGCGTGCTTCGCCGTCTTCGTAGGACTCATGTTCGTCCACATCCCCGGCCTTTACGACTGCTTCAACGTCAAGCCCGCCTCGGCGCCCGTCCTCTGGACGATCGGCACGATCAAATAGGATCAGTCGACCACCCCGACGATCCGTTTGTAGTTCTGAGTGGAGACCGAATCGCCTCTGTGGTGATTCGGTCTTTTCTTGCCGCTATGTCGATCGGCGGCCCTGCTCTTACTTTTACAGAGTCTCGCGTTCTCCCCAATACCCCGGCTTTCTGCGAGCGTGAGCAATCGCGACGACTTGCAGTACGCTTCCACAGATTCGATAAATCACCGAGAACGGGTACCGACGAACGCTGATCCTCCGCGTTCCGTGAAGATAGCTCGGCCATCGATCGATCGCCTGAGCGCTCGAAGGCCGCGAGGTCGACGTCGAAGCTCTCCAAGCGGTGAAGCGCGAAACGATACACGTCGCAGCCGATACACGTCGCAGCCGATCACGTTCTCGAGAACGTGCGCGTACTCGCCGTAGGTCGGATCGAGAAGCAGGACTCTCGAGCGGCGATCGACGAGCTCCGGCAAGACTCGAAACATCAGGTCCGAGGATCCCGCCGCAGGCACCACACAGCGTTCTGAGACGGCTCGCGCTCCGACACCGCGCGCACGAACGAGCCTCGGCTAGCTGGCGGATCGCGTCGGCGACCTCTACGGGATCGTCCGAGCTGAGCCGACGAATCTCGATGTCCTCCTGTACGAGCGGAATCGCCACGAAGACGGCCGCGACGAGCGCGGCGGCAGCCGTGAAGAGAGCCTGATACGACCTTTCCGGGGGCGGAACGGGTCATCTCGGCGCTCCGATCCGGGGTCCGAGGAGGCACAGCCCGGACACGAAAAAACCCAGGCGTTCTGGCCTGGGTTTTCCATTCGTCGTACATGAGTTGCCTTCCAAACAAGGGGTCGTGGCGAGAATTCTCGAAAAAACCCCCGGGGTTCTCCATAAAAACCTACAGGTAAACCACTTATGATTTCTTATTCTCCTCGGATCTTCCGGAGCACCGTGCGTGCGGCGAGCCCCCATCGCTCGTCGCGCCCAACCGCCAGCCGTTCGAGCGCGGGGATCGCCTCGTCCGCCAAAGAACCGAGGCTCTCCAGCATCGAGATCGCACGCCTCACTCGCTCAGAATGCTCCACCTGAGCGAGCTCCCCAACGAGGAGCGGAACGGCCCGTCTCGCCTCGGGGCCCGTCCGCGAGAGCGCGCTGGCCACGGACGGGATGCTGGGTTCATCGGTCGTGCCGATCTCGATCAATCGGGGGATCACACTCTTCGCGTCGTCCTTACACCTTCCGAGGCCGGCGATGACCACCGCCCTGACCATCGGTTCCGAATCCTCCAGCGCGTCGCGTAGGACGGACACTACCAGCTTCTGCGGGGCGCCGATCGACGTGATCGCCTGGGCTGCCGCCTTCCGCACATCTCGGTCGCCGTCGGAGGTGAGCGCTCGAACGACCGAGTCCGTCGTCTGCGAATCCGTCTGCCCGATACTGTGAAGCATCCGGAAGGCTTCTCGACGCAAGTCGGAGTCCGGAAGTGACATCGCTTCGCGAAGGAACGGAAGAGCCGTTCCTCCACAGTGGATAAACGCCATGTGTGCGAGCTTGCGTCGATGATCCCTTCGTCGGGGGTCCGTCAATTCAAAGAGTCTCGGCGATACTTCGGGTGCCTGCTGCGATATCGCCCAGGTGATCCACTCCTGTGATGGACGAGTGATGAATACGCTCGCCAATCGAAACCGTTTCGTCGAGGTATCCGGCTCACGCGGCCACAACCGATTCAGCGCGACGATCAACCTCGCTTGTGCCGATCGGCGTGACAGGAAATCAGCGGTGTCGTAAAGGAGATCCGAACGCCCCTCGGCGAACCTCACGAGTGCGTCGATCAGAGGATCTCCTTCGACCGTGACGGGCGTATCGAGCGCGCCGAAGTCGTGAATCTCGAGCGCCCGCAGCAGTGCGGGCAAGACCTCATCGGGCGCAGGGTCGATCGCGAGCAGCGCGGTCAGTGCGGCGCGAGGCGGAGAGAGATCGGCCGTGCGGACGATCGAGGAGGCGGCACGGCCGAGACGGCGGGAAACCCCTTCCACGGCTTCGGAAACTCCCAGTCATCTCTTGGCGGCGGCGGCGTCCAGCGCTCGTCGATGAGAATCGCGCAGAGCTTCGGCACAGCGCGCTTCGAGCCGATCTCCCCGAGCGTGCGAATCGCCTCGAGCACAACCTCCTCGTCCTCGGACTCGAGACTCCGAAGCTGAATCTCCTCGCGCACGATCGGCACGGCGACGATCGTGGCGATCGAGACGGCGACGACGCCCGCTGCGATGATCGAACCTCGTCGTCTACGTGAAACACTCACCGATGACCTCCCACTCGGAAAGTCTACGGCGTGCAAGCGTGCGGACAACCTGAAACGCGTACGCACGCCGTCCCTCCGACCGGCCCGGGGCCGGCTTGGAAGAGGTAGGCGAGGTAGTAGATCGCGTCCGAGACGTCGACTCCGGAATCTCCGTTGAGGTCGAGCACGGCGAGGTTCGCGCCGTCGTCGAGGGCGACGCCCTCGCACGGAAGCGGAATGGCCTCGGCACCGAAGAGTCGACGGAGGAAATGCACCGCGTCGGAGACGTCGTGCACACCGTCCTGATTCGAGTCGCCTCGGCGCTGACGTCCCGCGGGGTTCACCTCGCCCGTGTCCGATCCCGGCGAGCCGTCGGGGTGCTCGCTCGGCTCCCAGCTCTCCGCAAGCGCCCAATTGTCCGACGGCGCGAGCTCGTCGACGATGACGAGCGAATGGCCACCACCGTCCGTCGTCGGATGCCACTCGTCTTCGTAACGGAAGAAGTGAATCACGTCGTCGACCGCGTCGACGAGACCGAGCGACTCTCCGTCATTCGCGAGCTGGCCGTCGTACTCGCCCGCGATGAGCATGCCGTTGGTGTCGTAGAGAGACTCGAAGGCGCTCAAATTGTTGACGAGAACGACGTGATCGCCGGGTGCGAGCGACGTGATCGCGCTGTCCGAGAAATCGACCTCGATGCCGACGAGGAAACGCACGCGCTCGAGCGAGATGACCTCCGCGCCGACGTTCTTGAGCTCGATGTACTCGAAGTCGCTCGCCGACCACTGGCTCCCCTCTTCGGGAGTCGCCGGGTTGTACATGATCTCGGTGATTCGGAGAGGTAACGTCGCGTCGATCGTGAACTTCGCTTCTACGAGCGCGCTCCAATCTCCGTCGAGAAGAGTTCGCGACTTCACCGTCGTCGTCCGGTCGAGGACGATGCCCTGACCCGTGCTCACGATGCTCGAAAGGTCGGCGACGAGGAGGAAATCGCTACTTCCCGTCGAGACGTTCAGCCCGTGGAACGCGAGGACGTTATCGTCTTCGCGGAGGAGATTCTGCACACCGTCGGCGAGCTCGATCGACTGGAAGACGACCGCACTGTTGTCGCTGTGATTTCCCGACGCGTTCGAGTTCCACGTAAGCGCGCCCGGCGCGTTGCGCGCGGCGACGCGTTCGCCGTTGAGATAGCAGACGAATCCATCCTCGTACTGCATCCGGAGCTGAAGCAGACTGACCGCCGCAGGATCCTCGACGTGAAACGGAATGCGCACGTAGCACGTCGCGTTGGTGCCGCTCATCTGGGCGCGGACGTCGACGTTGACGAGATCACCGTAGTCGTAGCCGACGCCGTTCGTCCCCTCGGTCCACGTCGAGTCGTCGAAGTCGGGATAGATCCAATCGGTGCCGAGCGTATCGTCGGTCGGGACGTGAACCCGCACGAGGCTGTTGCCGTGG
>CAYZGY010000004.1:24922-30472 GCA_964478085.1 uncultured Planctomycetia bacterium | reverse complement strand
GTCGATCGCTGCCCGGTCGGTAAACGACAAAGACCGACCGAGTCCGAAGCGAAGCAGATGCTGAATCAGTGATCGCGTGAACTGCTCCTTCTTGTCCACGAGAATATGCTGCTTCAGCGCGTCGACACCATCCAGTGTCTTTCCGTGGGGCAGAGTGGCCTCGGCGGCACCTTCCCTGTGCTTCCACAGTCCCACGGCGTCGTAGTTCTCGAGCAGCCGCCCCCCTGGGTCCACCGTGGCGTGCCAGTCGCGACAGGAGGGGTTGTCGCGGTGCAGCTGTAATTGCTCCTTGATCGAGAGCTTCCCGAAGGCCGGATCGTCCTCGTCGATCTGAGGCACGTTCGGCGGAGGTGGAGGCGGCGGGTCGTCGAGAATTCGGCTGATCAGCCAAGCGCCGCGCTTGATCGGGTGGGGCTCACGACCGTTGGAGTTGCCCGCGAGGAAGAGGCCGTGAGAGATCAACCCACCTCGTTTCGCGTCCTCGGCGAGATTCACCTTTCGGAACTCACCGCCTTTGATGGAATCCATGCCGTAAAACTGCGCGAGGTTCTGATTGAGCATCGTGAAGTCGGCGTCCACCAGAGTCATGATGCTCATGTCCTCACGCAGGACCTCCGCGAAGAAGAGGCGCGTTTCCCGGAGCATGTCGTCTCGGACGAAGCGATTGAAGCGTGGGAACTTTCCGGCATCGGCTCGGGTGTGCGTCATTTTCTCCATTTGCAGCCACTCTTCGCAGAAGGCCGCGACGAAGTCCGCCGACTTCGGATTCTGGATCATGCGATCGATCTCGACCGGCAGCTCCTCTCGGAGTCGCTTCTCGTTCGCGAGCTTCGAGAGCCGGTCATCGGGCATCGAGTTCCAGAGGGAGTACGACATCCGGCTGGCGAGCTGATGCTCGGTGATCGACTCTGGTGACTCCGCGTCCGCTTCTTCAGCTGACGCCGACTCGACGAGGTAGAGGAAGTTCGGCGAGCACAGCACGCTGGCGAGCGTCTCTCGGATGCTCTGCTCGAAGGTCGCGCAGTCCGGACGCAGGGTCTTCAAAGCCCGTGGTAGGCGTCGACCTCGTCACTCGTCACCGGACGACGAAATGCTCGGCGCATGAAGTTCTGGATGACTTCCCGACTGTAGACCTCTTCGTCGCTGCGATTCTCCGACGCGATGAGGACGCGCTCTTGATGAGCCGGTGGCCAGGGGCCGACGTGGCCACACTCGAACTCCATCGACTGGATGACGAGGGCCGGACCCTTCTCCGTCTTCTCCTGCGCCATGGCGTCGTTCCAGACGCCCACGACGATCATCGTGGCGATGTCCTTGTTGTTCGGATCGAAGACCGGAATGGGGTGATTCTCCAGACGACCGCGAAATTCGATCGTCTGGAACTTGTCGCGCGTTCCGGTGATCTTGACCGAGCGCTCGAGGGTCTCGTAGTCCTCGCCGTGGTCGAGCCATTCGCCCATGCACGCTCGAAGGTACGGGAACGTGTCATCGTCCGGGTCGGCGCGGGCCACCTTTACGCGCAGAACGAAGTCGCCTTCCGTCGGGAAGTCTCGCATGTGCAGCTTGAGGCTGGGCATCGGCGTGAGCCAGATGTCACCGCCAAGCTCCACGTGCGCAATGGCGGGTCGCATCAGGATCCCGTCCTTCTCGATCTGGAAGCGCTTGTTCCACGCTCCGCGGAGGTCGGGATAGCAGCGCTGCTTGAAGTCGTTCACCTCGAAGGCGCTCGCATCAGTCCCCACATCGCGGTTCTCGAAGGTCTCGACGATGTGATCCCGGCCAGGCACAGGAACTTCTTTGGCGCCGGGCTTTCTCCAATCCTTCTTCCGGGGCTCGGGATTGATCCCTCGACCGAATCGATAGACGTATCGATAGGACACCGGCGGAATGTCCGTGAGGATGGCCTTGCGGAGCGCGCTCTCGGCGATGGCGAGGTAGTACTCGGTCTGGAGCAGGGAGGCTGCTTGATCCGCACCATTGTTCTTGAAGCCGTCATCCGACAAGCCATCGGGCGGTAGGTCCTGGCCGAAGTCGACGTCCAGACCGAGCAAATCCCGCAGCGAGTTGGTGTACTGCGCGTTGGTGAGACGGCGCATTACGACGCGCACGTCTTTCCTCTTCTGCTCCGCGGCTTCTTTCAGGGAAGCAGTCAGCCAGTCCACCAAAGTTCGCCGCTCGTCATCGTCGGGCCGCTTCTTCGCCTTCCTCGGCGGCATCTCGCCGAGGTTCAGTTGGTCCAGCACGAGCTGCCAGACTTCCGCGTCCTTGCCGCGAACGATGTCCGGGTCCAGCTGGTCGAAGCGGATGTCGCCTTTCTGCTTCGTCTCCCCGTGGCAGTCGGCGCAGTACTCGGCGAGGATCGGCTGGATCGTGTTGGGGAGCGTGGCGTCGGGCTCGTCCGATAAGACCGTCGCGGTCATGGCCGACAGCAGCAGGGCCATCAGGGCCTGGTTCGTTCTCCGTTCCGCTCTTTTCCCGAACTGAACCATGATCCGTCCTCGCACGAGCCCACATTTTACTCCCGACCGCCGCCGATGGGATCAAATACATCACCCGGCCTCGGGTTCATGGTAGCTTGGAGCTGCGCGCCACCCGCGCAGACTTAGAGGTTCGCGATGATTCAGAGAGCGTCCAACCAGGGCACAGAAGACGAAGGCCGGAGTTCATCGGCATCCGCATCGGAACGCGCAGCGCGTCGGAGGATCGTCTCAGGCGCGTTAGCGGTGGGCGTGTTCGTGGTGGTGGCCATCGTGATACTCTTCGGCGATTCCCATTTCGCCGAGGATGAGCTCGACCTCCGCCCGGTGTCGAAGGGGCCCCTTTCGATCACGATCGTCGAGCGAGGAACACTCGAGAGCCAATCGCGAACAAAGATCATCTGCGAGATCGACGACATCGAGACCGACAGGATCTGGGGGACTCCGCTCCTCTGGGTGGTCGCCAACGGAAGCCGCGTGAAGAAGGGGGATCTCCTCGCCGAGTTCGACACCTCGGCGCATACGGAACGACTCGATCAACAGATTCTCGACGTACAGCAAGCGGAGTCGGCGCACATTCGAGCGCAATCGAGGCTCGAGAACCAGGTCACACAGAACGAGACGACTCTCGCCGAAGCGCAGCTCAAGGTCGACCTCGCCAAGCTCGCGCTCCGGCAGTTCGAGGACGAGAACGGCGGGACGTTTCAGATCCAAGTGCAGGACGTCGAGCTGACGATTCAGGAGGCGCAAGCTTCGAAGCTCATCGAGGAGACCAAGCGCGCGGGTGTCGAGCAGCTGTACCGACTCGGCCACCGTTCGCAAGCCGAGCTCGCACAAGCGAGGCTCTCGTCGATGCGTGCGGAGCGAATGCTCGCGTCGGCCGTCGCCAAGAAGAGAGAGCTCGTCGCGTACGAATATCGCAAAACGAAGATCGAGCTCCAAGGCGCGGTCGACTCCGCCGTGCGCGCGAAGACTCAAGTCGAGCGCGACAACGTAGCGATCCTGACACAGGGCCGCGCCGAAGCTGATGCCGCCTCGCGAGCGCTCGAAAAGGAACGCGAGCGGCTCGAGCGTTACCAGAAGCAGGTGGACAATCGAAGGGTCTACGCGCCGGTGGAGGGCATGGTCGCGTACTCCTCGCCCAGAGACTCTCACCGCTACCACGAAGTCCGCGCCGGTGTGAACATCCGTCCTCGGCAAGAGATGCTCTCGATTCCGGATCTTTCGAGGATGCAGGTGCGCACCTTCGTTCACGAGACGGCTCTTCACCAGGTCAAGCGGGGCCTCAAAGCCACGATCCGCGTCGAGGCCGTGCCGGGTCGAACCTGGGCGGCCACGGTGAAGTCCGTCGCTGTGCTCGCGGATGCGGCACGCTTCGCGGCGACGGGAACGAAGGTCTACGAGACGTTCGTTCAACTCGACGGGGAGGTCGAGGATTTGAAGCCCGGCATGTCGGCCGTCATCGAGCTGCACGTGGCCTACATCGAGAACGTACTGACGATTCCGGTTCAGTCCATCGTCCAGCGTCGACAGGAGACGTGGTGCTTCGTAGCGACGGACGGTGGGGTCGAGCGGCACGACATCGAGCTCGGACTCAGCAACGAGAAGTTCGTCGAGGTCCGCTCGGGCCTTCCGGAAGGCGCACGCGTCGTCCTCAATCCGGATACGGTCCTCGCGAGTGACACGTACGCGCAGCAAAACGAGCTTTCTCCCGAGGATGGCGCGACATTTCCACACCTCTGGGCGCCATCGGAGTCTGACGACCCCGCGTGGTCAAAATAGTGGAACGTCCGTTGAGAAAGCGAGTTGCGCGTCCTCTCTGTGCGCTGCCCTGAACCTTGAATCCGCGTCACGTGGTCCCGGATAATCCGATTCGAACGAGAGGTTCGGAGGCCGGATGAACTGGAGAACGATGCTCGCCTACGTCACAGGCTCGGTCGACGACGTGGAGGGAGCTCATTCGTGCTCACATGGACGTGCTGGCGGCGAAGATCTCTTCACGACCGAGGTCTGGACGAAGTGCGGGCTCACGACCTACTACGTCCTTTTCTTCATCCGGGTCGCTACGAGACGGGTCCACATCGTCGGGGTGACGACGAATCCGAACGACGCCTGGATGACGCAGGTCGCGCGCAACGTGACGATGGCGGACATGGGATTCCTCGCAGACAGCCGCTACTCGATTCATGATCGCGACAGCAAGTAGAGCGCGTCGTTCGACGACACGATCAAGGCCACCGGAGTAAAGCCTGTCAAGCTACCGGCGCGCAGCCCGAATCTGAATGCGTTCGCCGGGCGGTGGGTTCTGTCGGTCAAAACGGGGTGTCTCTCGAAGCTGATCCTGTTTGGCGAAGCGTCGTTACACCGAGCGTTGAACTCCTACGTGGAGCCCATTCGCTGTGACGAGGGTCTCGGTGAGCTTCTGAACTTCACTCGTCGGGAGGCAGCATGAGTTTTTTGACTAAACGGCTACGGCCTATCGCCGAAGCCGCCACATGGCCCGTAGGGCGTAAGGCTCCAGCTCGACGGGGGCGCGCGCCGCCCGCCGCGCCGGGCGGCCCGCTCCGCCGCCGTCGGCCAAGCCGTCGTTGACCTCCGGTCCGAGCATGCCGAGCGCGTCGATGGCGCGGCGTCGGGTCTCGAGGTCTTCGTGTTCGAAGTGGGTGAGGAGCGCGGCGACGACCTTGCTCGACTTGGCGAGGCGTGGGCCGATCTCGCCGATGGCTGTGATCGCCGTGCGTCGGGTATCGAGCTGGTCGCTCTCGAGCAGAGTGAGGAGTCGCTCTTTGCCGAGCGCGTTCGGATGGACACGCGAGAGCGCGGCGAGCACGGCGTGGACGACGCGGGGGTCGGTGTCGTCGAGCGTTCTCGTAAGGGTTGTTTCCGCAGATGCTGCACGACCGCCGAAGCGGCCGAGCGAATCAGCGGCGGCGCGGCGGACGCATTGAAGAGCGTTGGCTTGGGGAAAGAGCCGTTGTCGTAGACTGGCGGCGCCTCGTCCGTCTGATCCCCGCCGTACTGCGGGCTGAGGATGTCGCGGTTCTGCCTCTCGCCCCATTCGAGGATGACCCGC
>CAYZGY010000004.1:23374-24912 GCA_964478085.1 uncultured Planctomycetia bacterium | reverse complement strand
TCGAGTGAGGCGACGATGGTGCTCGGGTCGATCGCGAGCGGGGCGAGACGTCCGAGGGCGCGTGCGGCGTCGACGCGGATTGTCGGGCGGTCGTGGTCGTAGGGAAGCGGGCTGTCGAGAAGCTCGACGATCCATTCGACGACGCGCTCGTCGTTCTTCGCTTCGCGCGTCTTGGCGGCGAGCGTCGCGTCGCCCAGGCCCTCGAGCATGCGGCGGTCGACCTCGAACGGCTCTCCCGATTCGTCGAGTGGGCGGCTCGCGACGTCCTGCTCGGTCGTCCACTTGGCGACGGCGTCGCTGGCGACATCCGCCCGAACGGGCGCGAGCCACGGCGCGAGGTCGGCGAGCGCGGGAACGATCGCGATCTCGGGACACAGTCGCGAGATGCGCGTGTAGATCGCGGTGAGCGCGTTTGCCGCTCCCCTCTCTTTCGCGACGCGCGCGAGTCGGCGGTAACGCGCGACGTTCTTCACCGCGGAGTGGAGCCCGTCGATGAACTGGACGTCCTGGGTCGCGGCGTAGAAGTGATCGGCGATGCGCTCGAGATCGACCTTTCCCCCGGGCGCGGAAAGCAGGAGCGCGTGGACTCCGGTGAGGAAGCTGCCGACGTCGAGCGCGGCGGACTCGCCGATCCGTTGAGACAAGAGCGCGGTGCGCAGCGCATCGTGTGCGGGCTGCGCGTGCTCCCGAAAGTTGCGCAGGATCGTGTAGATCGATGACTCATTCGTGTCTTCGCGGCGTGCGTCCGACGCGAGGATGTGGACGAGCACCGTGACGAGCGGTCTGATCTCGGAGCATCGATCGTCGAGGAGCTCCGGAGCCTTCCACAGCTCGAGCGAGATACGTCCGAGCGCTTCGAGCACGATTCTCGAGTCGTCGCTCCGTAGGAGCTCCGGCAGTGCCGCGAGCGCCTCGTGACTCGTCGAGCCGAGACGCCCGAGCTCCTCCCCGGCTCGTACGCGAATGGCAGAAGAAGAGTCCGAGAGCAGCGAGACGAGCTTTGGCTCGAGCTTCGATTCCTCGACTTTGCCCTTCCACTTCGGGAACGCGAGCTTCTCGAGAACTTCCGCGCGCACACTCTCGTCGGGATCCGCAAAGGCGGAGAAGAGCGCCTCGAGGATTCGAGGTCTCTGGAAGCTGAGCTTCTTTCCGAGTGCGCGAATCGCCGTGACACGCACGCGCGCGGTGTCGTCCCGACTCGCTTCGAGAAGAGCGTCGAGCACCGCCGGTCCGTTCGCGCCGACAATTGATTGAGTGTCGAGCAGCATCACTGCAGCGACGCGGACGATCTCACGCTCACTCTTGATGTGCCGGGTCAAGTCATCGTTGGAGTTCTGCACGATGACGCGCTCAAGAACGTCGTCGAGTGCTCGTGGTTCATCGGGGAGGGCCGAAAGCACGACTTCGGCGTTTCCCTCGCTGTCCGGGAAAACCGTCGCGGCGATCGAGTGAAATTGAGCCGTAGCCCAGTCGATGGGCGGTGGGAGATCGTCGCTCGCCGAGTCCGCATCCAAGACCGGGGAGGGCGCGTCCGACTT
>CAYZGY010000004.1:23109-23364 GCA_964478085.1 uncultured Planctomycetia bacterium | reverse complement strand
GCCGAGGGCGGGTCGAGCGGCCGTGCCGAGAGCCGCGAGCGCGTCGGTTGCGGCGATGGACTTCGCGAGGTCGTCCGATTCGAGGGCCTCGAGGAGAGGTGGAAGCAGCTCGTCCGTGTCCGGGTTTGCGCCGAGCTCTCCGATGAGCGAAGTCGTCCAGAGTCCGAAGTCGTCGTGACTCTCTCGCCACTTCTCGATCGCCTGACGTTGCAGCAAGTCGTCGTGCAGGCGGTGTTCGGGCGGGAAGAATCGCTG